>JAOUPJ010000282.1 GCA_029879945.1 Gammaproteobacteria bacterium | reverse complement strand
ATGGAAAACACCAATACAGCGTCAGAACTCCCTGATTCCTATAGCCCAACGGTAACCGACACAGTCATTAGACTTGGCCACGCCTTTCTACGATTTGCGCAGAGAGATGGTGAGAAGTCGTCAGAGGACTTGTCTATCCATATGGGTGTTTTACAGTCAAATCTGAGCCGTATTTTGGAGTTGCAACAGTCTTCTCAAGGAAATGGAGAGGAGATCCCCGCACTGGTGAATGAGGCACTCAACGCCTATAGCCAGATCATCGTTTCCATGCAGTTTTTTGATCGCATTTCGCAACGTATGGATCATGCGCTGAAGTGTTTCCAGATTCTCGAAAGCACGGATGTGCAATCACCGCTCGATAGCAGCTTTAATCTTTATTCCATTCACCAGGTTCTAACCATGGAGGACGAGCGAGACGTGTTTAATCACATCTTGGCTGGCGCTCCTGTTGGTAAGGCCTTGGATATTGCCACGCAGGCTGAACAGGAACGTCAGGCCGGGGACGATAGCATAGAACTTTTCTAGCCCTATACTTTCAGGTCGATATCTATCCCACAATTCCGTAATGTTCTAAGTGTTGGTTGAATGCACTCGGAAACGAATTTATTTCTTGTCATTGAGGCTTTCGTAAGCCGTTCCCAGTCTGTCGATTGAGACAAGCCCGCCGTGTAATACACGGTGTTTTTCGGATAATAAAACGCAGATACAAAGTCTGTGGTTACTTTGCTTAGAACTCTGTTGTAAAAGAATTTTTGAATAGTTCCTGTGGACGTGACTCTTTGTTGAATGACTTCTTTTGCATGAGCGATATGACGCGCTTCATCAATGCTATGTATGGTACTCAATTTGTAAATCACAGGACAAATTTCATTGTGATGTTTTCTGATCATTCGATTGATTCGATCAGGCGTTTCTTCACCGACTAATACGGCGATCCAAAACGCAAGGGAATCGAACCGGGCGAAGCGAGCGATGAAATTGGCAAAATTCAATTTGTGAAAATCCGTATTCGGCGAAAATTGCACACAGCGTTTTATTAGTTCGAGAAACATGAGGCTATGGCCTGCCTCTTCCCGTAATTCGTGTAGATGATAAATTGATTCACTGATATGTTTATGGCGTATTCGAAGGCTGTTGCTGATTCGCGCCATGAATAGGGTTTCCAACCAGAAACCGGCCTGTATGAAATTGATAAACTCGCACTGAGACAACTGAATTTTTTGCACTCGTGAGAGTTGTTGGTACTCAGTTGTTCCATAAATTGAGATTGCCTGCTCAGGAAGCCAGAAGGCATTGAAATTTAGCTCCGACCAGTTGAGCTGACTCAGCGGGTCGGTGTAGGGCGTGCTGTTCTTGCTCAGGTGCTGTGAAAGCCTGCTTGCGGTTTCCTGAGTGGACAGATTTTTTGCCAGTTGTTCCTTCAACATAAGTCGCATAATAGCCTAATCAGCCACAGACCGCGAGTCAGAAAATAAGTGGTTTATTATATACCCTTGCGGAACGTCTGGTTCTGGTTTACTCTAGTCGCCTTTCTATGTCTGGCCAACTCGTAAAATAGCGAGATATTTTCTAACTTGTTGAATAGATTAGATATATTATTTTGGTCGGGCTAGTCAGGAGAGATGGCCGAGCGGTTGAAGGCGCACGCCTGGAACGCGTGTATAGGTTAACCCCTATCGAGGGTTCGAATCCCTCTCTCTCCGCCAACCATAAAAGAGCACCCGAAAGGGTGTTTTTTTATGGTTGAAGAAAATTGGATTCGAACCCTCGAATCAAAAAGGTTGGGTTCGACGACCGAGGCTTTAGCCGAGGGAGAACGACGGAGCGCAAGCGGAGTCGGCCCGTAGGGTGAGCGCAAAGCGCGAATAATCCCTCTCTCTCCGCCAACCATAAAAGAGCACCCGAAAGGGTGTTTTTTTTATGGTTGAAGAAAATTGGATTCGAACCCTCGAATCAAAAAGGTTGGGTTCGACGACCGAGGCGCATGAGTTCTTGTGCGCTCAAAATCTATCCGATATATTAAGTCCTACTACAAATTTATCCACTAGTTCGTAATAATGTACAAAATGTTTCCAAATTTCAGTTTCTTGCTCGTATTTGCGACTCAGTCGATCGCATGGGCGGATGAGTTCGCACCAGCAGATACCAGGTAATTTTTTGATCTAAAGCTTGTGAGTAGAACTGGTCATGTTACTTATCAAATTGGCGGTTTCGGCTCGTTTAGGGGAGAACCGGGTTATGCCCATTTTCCTTTGAGTGAACTTAAATTTCCTCAGGACAATACATTAGCGGTCTTGTCTTTTAGCAGTGTTATTCGGAATAAATATCAACTTAATATAGAACTGGCTGAATCCTTGACTAAGGATAACGACGACCCCATGGAGGATAGTGATTGGGGCATTTCTTTTATAAATCCAAATACCTCGGCTTCAACTTTAGATGTCTACTCCCACAGTAGAGTGGAGTCTGAAAGCAGTGAGTTTGACGTTAGTATTTCCAGTTTACAAAAACAATTCAAATACAGAAATCAATTTTTTCAAGATTGGACCTACTCCTATGGTGGAGGATATTTATATCAAAAACAGAGTTTCAGAACATTTGATTTGGTTCAATGGTATCCCTCAACAGGTGCTCCTACAGATACAATGTCGGGGCTTGTGCTGACTTATAATGTTGCGATGAGTATGCCGTACATTCAATTCCAAACTGAATCACATTATAGTTCTGAGCTAAATTTTTCACTTCTAATAAAAGCTTCCCCTTTTCTAACCGTTAAAGATCATGATGAGCATCTACTGAGAGATCAAGCTTCGGACGGAAAGAGTGAAGGATATGCTTGGGAACTTCGCAGCATTGCACACTACCATACATGTTAAATGCTGAGTTAAACTATCGTTACTTTGAAGCTCAGGGCAGGCAGAATCAATATGGGACTTATGATTTCGATGGCATGCCATTTACTGCAGATATTGGCCTCAAAAATTTCAGTGAGCAGATTTATATCGGTGTAGGGCTTTCAGTCCTGTTTTAATGCGCTAGCCTCTGCTAAACCGCGCTCAACTCAAACTCACCCACAAGACCAAAATAGCTGCCTTCGGGTCTGAGTCCTTGCTGTTGAAAAAAGCGGAAACAGTCATTAAACCACTTCACATAACGATCGGCGTGTTCGCCTGAGCCTAGCGGATATTGCCTCATTTTCCAGCGATTGTTTGCACCTTTGTTGTAATAAATACCGCCGGCGTTATAGGCACAAGCCACCTTGGGCGGGTCGAAGCGTGATGAGTTTTTTTGCCTGCCAATGTAGGCGGTACCTGCCTCAATGGAATTGGCGGCCACTAGCAACCAGTCTCGATCAATGGAGTCGTCTTTTAGAGCGATGCGCGCCGTGGATATCAGGGTTTGCATGATGCCGGGTGAAACCTTGTGCGGTGTTGCCTCATCGGAAACATAACCCGGTTCCTGCCGAATGGCGTCTGGATTTCCGGTGGTCTCAGTACAGATGGTGGCGATGATCAGCTCAACGGGGACGCCATATTTCAGGGCGCTATTTTGAATTGCGCTACCCCAGGTACCCCAAACTCGTGCCACTGTATCGGGTTCACCGCCTGTGATCTCGGGGATTTGCGACGCGATACGGATTCCGTCGTTGGCCAATTGCCAGGAGATACTATCGCGGAAATTGTGGGGCACAATGACCTGCGGGATATAGCTGATTACCTCTTTAAAGGTATCAGGGTGAGGATTTGTGAATAGACTTTTCCAGGTGTTGGGGCCAATCTTACCATCTTCCTGTAGCCCTCTTTTTTTCTGAAAGGAGCGTACTGCCTTGTCAGTGTTCTCGCCAAAAAGGCCGTCTGCGGCGCCTACTATAGTAAATCCAAGATAAATAAGCCTTTTTTGTGCTGCCGCCACGTCCTCCCCGGAGATTGGTGGCGTCTGTAGACTCAAAACGCGGGTCAATTCCATTCTGGTCCCCCTGTGCTATTGGTATTTATTTTTATCAAATTCGGTTTGTGGCTTTCCGCTGTAGGGTGCTACCGATATAATAGCACCGACTGGTTATGGTGACCCGCGCCAGTCCCCTCGCGACGATAGATTGTGAACCCCGTCAGGCCTGGAAGGGAGCAGCGGTAGCGGTTGATTCGGGTGCCGGGGTGTGGCGGGCGCGGGCGCCTCCTAATGCAGACTCTATAAAGGCTGCTTCCTGGGGAAATTTAATGAGTTATCAAGTACTTGCCAGAAAGTGGCGGCCACGTACCTTTTCGCAGGTCGTGGGCCAGGAGCATGTCTTACAAGCCCTGATAAATGCGCTGGACAATAATCGCCTGCACCATGCCTATTTATTCACCGGCACACGCGGGGTGGGCAAGACCACTCTGGGGCGTATTTTCGCCAAGTCACTGAACTGCGAGAAGGGGCTGGGTTCTCAGCCTTGTGGTGTGTGCAGCGTTTGCCAGGAAGTGGATCAGGGGCGTTTTGTCGATCTGCTAGAAATCGACGCCGCGTCCAGAACGAAGGTGGAAGACACGCGCGAGCTGATGGATAATGTGCAATACGCTCCCACGCAAGGGCGTTATAAAGTCTACCTCATCGACGAGGTGCACATGCTTTCCAACCATAGCTTTAACGCCTTGTTAAAGACGTTGGAAGAGCCCCCACCTCACGTCAAATTTATACTGGCGACCACCGATCCACAGAAACTACCGGTTACTGTGCTTTCCCGTTGTTTGCAATTCAATCTAC
>JAOUPJ010000281.1 GCA_029879945.1 Gammaproteobacteria bacterium | reverse complement strand
GCGGCGTCCCAGGGCGGTAAGCCTGGCCAGCATCTCCATCTGGGTGACTGGCTTGATCATATAGTCGTCGGCACCACGCTCCAGTGCAGAAACAATATCTTCCTGGCTGTCTTTCTGGGTAATAAAAATGACCGGCACTTCCCAGCCTACATTGGAACGGACCCAATCCAACACCTTGTCACCTGATATGCCAGGTAACATCCAGTCCAATACCAGTAGATCAAATTGCTCTTTTTTCTCTAGGGCCTCGATTATTGCTTCACCCGTGGTGTAGCGCTCACAGTCATGCCCCGCTGCGGCCACCCAGAGCTGCATCAACTGCCCCAGATGAATATCATCTTCCAGGATTCCAATTCGCACTCAAAATCTCCTATTTTGGGACCTACAAGTACCCTATCCACTAAATTATATACTAACAGTCCAGTTATTCTAGATTAACTTGCGATCATTAATGTAATTTAGAACCATTAAATTGTTAACTTTGTTTCGTCATTGTGAACTTTTCCTTTACCCCACAAAAAGTTTAGAAAATTGGTCAATTTAGTATTGCAATATACATAAGTAATTTGATAAGGTTTAGCCTTCTTAAAAAAGCGCAATCTTTTAAAACCTTTTATTTACAGGGGGATATAGACGATGAATGACAATCATATCATGAAGCACGATGCTATCTATGTTGGCTACTTGGCCATCGTTTGCTTGGTTCTAGGTTTTCTAGGAACCAGCCTATAAGCGTCGTTCATTCGATGTCATAAATTCCTTTGGACTGTCTTGCCAGGTAAACAATACAAGCTAAAGGAATACAGAGGGGGGGTGGCCACTCCCCCTCGTTTTCAAAGACCGCGTCAAATCTCGTAAACTTTTCTTATCTCCCCCGAATCCCGACCGATATCTACATTGGTGACTGTAAAAACAGGCAGATGGAATTTGTCTATAAATCCCTTTTATCTATACGTATAAAAGTTTTATGGTAATTTCCGTTGCATTCAGTTCCCAACCTCGCTATATAAGCTTATGAAAGCTTGTATTTTGTTTACCTGGCAATAATTCAGCGAAGGAGAGTAATTAATGGCTAAGACTAGAACCGATATTTCCACCGACGATGCAACATACGTAGCTTATTTGGCAGTGATCTGCCTTGTACTAACGCTACTTGGTATGTCTATGTAAGAAAGAATTTCTGTGGTTGTCATAGATCACAGATTGCGCTTTTAAAGGCCGGGGATAACCCGGCCTTTTTTATTTTCCTGACTAAATTAAACAGAAATCCGAGCCTCCACACAAAATGATCAATTATTAACCTGTTTTGTTTTCTGAAAAATCCAGGCTTTCGCTCAGTTTCCCCCCTATCAAAAAGTTAATTTCATTTGGGTATTGCGTATTGGAACAAGTTTCGATAAGGTTATTGCCCGTGAGTATGTACGAAATCAATAATAAACGTGCCGCTCACATCAGCTGGCCATCAAATATCGAACTTTTTAGTTCATAGGGAGGGTCAGAAACAAGGGCCAAACGAGAGGAGGAGACACAGTGGGTAACGCAGGTGTTCCAATTTTCTTTCTTGCTTTCATTCTACTGCTATACGTCATCCTACCGTTAACAACGGTATAGTCGGGATGCGTAAGTTGTACCCCGGGCGTCGGGGTACAACTTAGCGACAAGCTAGCCTCTCCCTGTTCCAGCGAAACCGCTAGCAGCTGGGATTTCTCTATTCATATCGGTATACAAATTGCGTTTGGCTACATGCCAGATGGTTTTCTGTGTTTTTACATTTTCCAGAAAACCGGTGCGATGGGTTTATCAATGTGAAGAGGAAAAAAATGTCCGCGGACAAGCCAGTTATCAATGGTTGTTACCTCGATATCGGCGGGGAAATGTACAAAGTACGGATGCTTGATCTAAGTGGAGATCAGATTCGGCATGTGGTAATGGAAGACACTCTGTCTCGATGCCACCGATTGACTCTCAAGGAATGGCTCAGCCTGAGTCTGATCCCTATCTGTCTATCCTGGAATGCCGAACCCAGCTACGTGTGTTATCAAACGCACGAGCTGAATGAATCTCAGGCATAATCAAGCGGCTTCTCGCTTTATTCACGTTTAGAAAGATGAAACTCAATGTCTATGGGCGGCTGGTGCAAGTCCTTCAACGCGAAGGCGGTTGGCAGGTATTCTATTTGGGGAATGAGGGAAAAAAACGCGCGGCTACAGATATACTCATACCTCCCCAACTCAGCGAAAAAGAAATCCCCAGTTATATTGCAGACCTATGTCATGAGTGGGCACACCCCGGTAACACCGAGGTCAAGCCTGTGTAAATTTAGGGCGGACAGCCGTAACTGCCCACCCCAGATTCTTTTTCTAAATCGAAAATTCTACTCGGAAAGCGTCAACAACAACTCATTCAGACGAGAAACGAAACCGGCGGGGTCCTTTAGTTGCCCCCCTTCGGCCAATAGGGCCTGATCAAAAACGATATTGGTCCAGTCAGCAAACCGTTGGCTGTCCTTTTCTGCGTCGATTCGTGAAATCAGGGCATGTGTTGGATTGATTTCCAGAATGGGCTTGGTTTCAGGTAAATCTTGCCCTGCCGCCTTGAGCATGCGTTGTAGATTGGCCGCCATATCGAAGTTCTCCACCACCAAACAGGCGGGAGAAGACGTGAGTCTATGGGTAACACGCACCTCTTTGACCTTGTCGCCCAGAGTGGTCTTCATGCGCTCAACCAGTCCTTTAACTTCCTCTGCGGCCTTCTCTTGCTGCTCCTTTTCTTCCTTGTCTTCCAGTTTACCCAGATCCAGGTCCCCTTTGGCGACGGACTGTAATTGCTTGCCATCGAATTCAGTGAGATGGCTGACCATCCACTCGTCTACTCGATCAGACAACAACAGAACTTCGATACCCTTCTTCTTAAAGACTTCCAGATGAGGGCTGTTCTTGGCCGCAGCGTAGCTTTCGGCAGTGATGTAGTAGATCTTGTCCTGCCCTTCTTTCATACGCTCTGCATAGGACTCCAGTGAGACACTTTGTTCATCGGAATCCAGGTTGGTAGAGGCAAAACGCAAGAGTTTGGCGATACGTTCCTTATTGCCATAATCTTCCGCGGGGCCTTCTTTTAGCACATTCCCAAACTGCTTCCAGAACTCGGTATATTTTTCCGCATCCTTCTTGGCCATGTCTTCCAACAGACCCAACACCTTCTTCACGGAGGCGCCACGAATTCCGTCTACCTGTTTGTTTTTCTGAAGAATTTCTCGGGATACGTTCAGGGGCAGATCGTCTGAATCGATCACACCACGGACAAAACGCAGATAATCAGGCATCAGTTCCTTGGTGTCTTCCAGGATGAAGACCCGTCTCACATAGAGTTTAATGCCGTGACGGCGCTCGCGATCCCATAGATCAAAGGGCGCACGCTTGGGCACGTACAACAGTGAGGAGTAACTTTGGGAGCCTTCCACATGATTGTGGCTATAGGCCATAGGCTCTTCGAAATCGTGGGCGATGTGCTTGTAGAATTCCTTGTATTCCTCGTCCGTCACATCCTTCTTGGCCCGCTTCCACAAGGCAGAGGCCTGGTTGACGGTTTCCACTTCGGCCTCTTTGCCTTCCTCGTCTTTATTCATTTCGATCGGGAAGGAGATGTGATCCGAGTAACGTTGAATGATATTGCGCAGACGATAACTTTCGAGGAACTCGTCTTCCCCCTCTTTCAGATGCAGGACAATTTCTGTACCCCGGTCATCCTTTTCCACTGTTTCCAGTGTATAGTCGCCACTGCCGGTAGATTCCCAACGCACGCCGTGTTCCGCGCCCATGCCGGCGCGACGGGTGGTAAGTGTGACTCGATCAGCAATGATGAACGAAGAATAGAACCCAACCCCGAATTGACCAATCAATTGGGAATCGGCGGCCTGGTCGCCCGTGAGTTTTTGCAGGAATTGTTTGGTACCCGACTTGGCGATGGTACCGATATTTTCGACCACCTCATCTCGGCTCATGCCGATGCCGTTGTCGCGTATAGTGATGGTCTTGGCATCTTTATCAAAACTGATACGGACCTTGAGATCTGAGTCGCCCTCAAAAAGCGCATCATCGGTAACAGCCTCAAAACGCAGTTTGTCGCAGGCGTCGGACGCATTGGATATCAATTCCCGTAAGAAAATCTCTTTATTGGAATACAGGGCGTGCACCATCAGATGCAGCAGTTGGTTCACTTCGGTCTGAAAACTGAGTGTCTCTTTGTGGGCCTCTACAGTCGTCACAATCTATCCCTCTCTGATTACAAATTCTTAGGCAAATGAGTGCTCTATTCATTGGGGCATAGCCCCTGTTTTTCAAGCAGAATACAGAGAGTTTTTGCGCTCCGCCGGAATAGGGTTATGATGCGCGATTCCGCTACAAACGGCGGATTGCCTCCAGATTGAATGGAATACATCAAATGAAAGTCATTACCTTATTGTTTTTTATTGCTTTTTTAAGTGCCTGTGGCATGGGAGGGGAAGACCGGGCCTCCATCGAAAAACGCCACCAAAATGCCGATTTCATGACCATTGCCACGCACAACGGCTGCGTACGCTGTCATCGCATTAAACAGCATGTGGTCGGCCCGGCCTGGCAAAAGGTCGCCGAGCGCTACAAAGATTCACCCGATGCCCGCGACTTCCTCATCGACAAGATTAAGCGTGGCGGCGCTGGAAACTGGGACGAGGTAACCAGTGGTGCCAAAATGCCACCCCATCAGGGCTTGGTCACG
>JAOUPJ010000050.1 GCA_029879945.1 Gammaproteobacteria bacterium | reverse complement strand
CTTCTGATATCCCCACACCAGTATCTTCTACAGAAAATTTCAACCTGACACTTGCATCCTTACGTGTTTCATCAACCAAATCCAGTCTCACTATTATTTTACCATCTGGCGTAAACTTTATGGCATTTCCAACAAGATTGACTAGCACTTGCCGCAAACGAACCGGATCACCCAAAACAGTCATAGGAATAGACTCATCAATATCAAAAATGACTTTTTGCCGCTCACTTCGACTGATTCCTTTAACCAGATCTACAACGCCCTCAATAATCTCTGATGGGCTAAACTCCACTTCTTCTAATTGCAATTTTCCTGACTCGATCTTCGATAGATCCAGAATATCGTTTAGCAACGACAAAAGTGTCTCTGCCGACTGCGATGCTATACCTAGCTGCTCCTTTTGTTCTTCGTCCAGCATGGACTCAGACAACAAACTCAACATTCCAAGTACTCCATTCATTGGAGTTCTTATCTCATGACTCATATTTGCCAAGAATTCCGATTTGGACCTGCTGGCCTTTTCTGCTTCTTCCTTGGCGTGGATAAGCGCTTTTTCTGCCGCTTTTCTGTCACTGATGTCTCGAATAATACCTGTCAACAACCTATCACCATCAATAAGTATTTCACTTACAACCAGTTCAATAGTGATAGCACTGCCATCTTTTCGTTTTGCGACGAATTCTCGAGGTAAGCCAATATTTTTTTGGCCACTGTTCGCAAAATAGTTTTGGAGGTAAGAATCGTGATTTTTCGCGTTCTCATCGTCCATCAATATAGTCAGATTTTGTCCTATTATTTCTGTTCTCTGATATCCAAACTTGTCCAACAAAGCCTGATTTACAGTTACTATAGTTCCATCTGATTTAACAGTGACCAGACCATCGAGCATCCCTTCCATCAGGCCACGATACAACGACTCACTATCTTGAAGCGCGTGTTTCACCTTAACAGACTCATTATTGGTCTGATACGCCAATAGCAAACTCGAACAACAACTCAAATGGAAATGTATTAGCTTTACGGTCTCCGCATCATAGCCTTGTTGACAATTTGCAATGCACAAAACTCCGACCACTGACGCATTAGAAAAAATAGGCACACCTAGAAAATTTCGTAGTTGTCCCTCAAATATTCTATCTAGATTTTTTTCTCCGCATTCAAATTCCGAGTTAACGATTATATCTTTTCCAGTATTGATGACCTCTTCCAAAGGTGAACTAGTTCTTTCGATTGTTAATTCACTCAAGGTTTTGTTCAATTCTGGATAGTAAGGCGTTGCAGAAGCGGCAGAGATAAATACCAAATCACCACTTTCCTTATCGAGCTCCCACACCATACCCAATTCACTTCCAGTGGTTTCCAGTATATTGTCTAATAATTTTTCAAAAGCCTGCGGCGCAGACCCCTCACTAATAAAGAGACGCTGAGCAAAGTCAATAGCATTCATCACCTCTAACTTTTCATTCAGCTCCTTTGTTCTTTCATCAACTACCTGTTTCAATTCTTCCGCAGAGGACCTCAAACTACGCTCCCTGAGAACCCTCTCTGTAACGTCATTCAAAACCAAGACGGTACCAATATTTTCTCCTACTGACTTGATTGGATATGCGTTATAAAGAACGTACTGAACCTGCCCCCTACTACCTATGAGCTCGAGCTCCTGTTCCTTACAGTCACTCCCCCGTTCGATTACAATTTCCAGATCTAATAGTTCATTTTTGTCTTTAACTGAAAGAATGTTTGAGACGCGTTTACCGACAACATCCAATGATGAATGCTGTGAAAATCCTGAAAGTGCGTTATTGCTGAAAACACACCTCTGAGTAATATCAAAACTCAAAACCGCCTCTTTCCGGGCATGCAACAACACCCCATTTAATCGTTTATAGTTCCACTTTCTGGCGAGTGATCTTGCAAGAAATTTAATCTCAAGGGGATCAAATGGTTTCTTAATTAACACAATGCCGTCAATATGGGCCGTTTCTTCAAGAAACGTGCGCAAATCATAATCCTGGTAAGCGGTACAAACGACCAGCTCTACATTTTCATCTACTTCATGTATCCGTTTTAGCGTCTCCAGACCATCGATACCAGGTGGCATTCTCATATCAATAAAAGCGACGGCAATCGGACTCGAGCCACTGTTCTTTACCAGCTCAATCCCATCCTCTCCCTGGTAGGCGGATATTACTTCATAGATCTCCTCATCTTCTTCTGCCTCGACCTCTTCCCTACCCAACACTTCGTCCAGCAGACCTCTCGCCTTCGAACTGGGTTTGGTACCGGGGATGCCCTCATAGTCCAGTATTGTGCGAAAATCGACATGGATTTCATCATTGTCGTCGACTACTAAAATTCGATATTGATCGCTTTTCATGCAACATTCCTGTCTGTTTTACGCGTGGGTACACTTACTGAAAAAATTGCGCCGTTATTAAGCCCTTTGTTTTCAAAGCTGAGCTTTGCTCCTATGTTCTTGGCTATAAGGTGCGAATGATGTAATCCTATGCCATTGCCATTCTGCTTAGTAGTAAAACCCTGTTTAAATATATTGTTCTCGGTGGCCGACGTCATTCCGATTCCCCAATCCTCTACAGAGATAATCAAATTTTCTTTTGTTTCATTAACTGTTATTTTGATTCTCTTTTCACCTGCTTTTTCCACTATAGCGTGCTTTGCGTTTGAAATGAGATTAACCAAGATTTGTATTAAAACGTCTTTATCACCGTATATCGTATCCGTTAGATGATTCATAACGATCTCAACGTCGTCATTTTGGTAACCTGATATGTCAATTGAGGTTCTAATTAGCTCGGAAATATTGATTCTGGACTCGAGAACCTTTGTCCTTCCCAGCTCCTGCTGAAAGCTAATAATTCGTTTCATATGCTCAACGTGCTTAGAAATTCGTTTACTCAATGAACTTAGCTCATTAGTAACTTCGCGCTGCACCTCTACGCTGTTTTCCAGAAATGCGAGCAGCTTTGTCCTTTTCTCTTTGTCGGACAACATGCTATTTACCAAGGAATCGTCATTAGACATTAATTTTACTAACTCATCCATCTCCCCCGTATCCATTTTTGGCAAAGAGGAATTTATTGCGTGTACAGCCACACCTAAACTATTTAGGGAGTTACCAACATTATGCAACGTGCTAGAAGCAATTTCTGCGCGACCGATATCACGGGAAACGTCAATCAACTCCTGGGTTTTTTCTCTTAGTTTCCGCTCCGCTCGTGTTCGCACTTCAACCTCTTCATTTAGACTCTGAAACGATCTTTCCAAAATATCAATGGTCGAATTAATATTTCCGCAGAGTTGAGCCAAGTCACCTTGAAGATCTAGATCAATCCTTTTACCGAAATCATTATTTGCAACCTTGACCATTATGCTATTGATGCTCTTAATGGTTTCTTCTGTTTGTCGGCCTGTTTCATTTATGCTATTTTTTAGTTCTAACAAGTCACCAACGAGATCCGCCTCAATTCTTTTGCTATAGTTACCCTTTGAATAATCTTTCAATGTCTTCCCAATATCACTGATGATCTCACTCAATGACGAGGTAAGTTTATTCATCGCTCTTGATGCATCTCCCATTTCGTCTTTTCTCGACACGTTAATTCGACTGGAGAAATTGGATGTTGCGCTCAAGTTCGTTATATAGCGAACAAGTTCATACAGGGGTTTCGTTACAGCCTTATAGATCAGATAGGCAATTGTTGAGTTCAATAATATTCTGATCACAATTACTGTAACGAGATAAACTATTATACCTTCCTTGATTTCAAGGCCAGCTTGAACACGATCTTGCGCGATTTCATCTTCGTGTACAGAAATGTCGTCTAAAATTTTTGAGAGTCTTTGAAATAGATCTTGCCCCTTAGTATTAATCAATTCGAATGCAATCTGAGTGTTAAAATTGTAGTGATGACCCATCGCTTCCATGCGCACCTCTTCCGATTGTGCAAGAAGCGCACGCGCCTCACTATACCCAGCGAACGGGCCATCAAAAAGGCCCTTAAGTTTCGCGGACTCGTTCTCCAATTTAATTTCAATTTTGCCAAGTTGATCCGGATCTTGGGTTCCTAGGTAACGATATGTTTCAATCATCATGTATTGGGTAGAGACTTTTGCATTTTTGACATCGTTCAATGCTACAAAATTGTCGTTATAGACACTATTAAATAGATTCCCCAATTTCTCAATATAGAATATGCTACCCAAACCGGCTAGAACAACAGCAGCCGTAAAGATAGTAAATGCCGCGGTCAGTTTAGCGGAGACGCCGAACCTAAACTTTGAGGGTCTTTTTGCCACTAGCGTACGCCTTTTTTCCCGTATCCCATCTCTTCAAGGACTTCAAGGATCAGGCTGTTATCATACATCTTGCTCTTTACGTAGTTCGGTGTATCAGAAAAGCCCATATCGGAACGAACAGAGACCAATTTTTCAAACATGGCCCCCATATTTTTGTTAACAACATACATGTCTTTTAGGGAAACTAGCATTTTTCGTGGCTTTCTCTCCCTATAGGATGCTTCTTTTTCAAGACCGACTAATTCTAAGTGCCCCTCAAACGCGCTTTTTAGCATCTTCTCATATTCGTCGTCATTTTTGTCGTCCTCAATCCATTTCATCGCTTTAACCCAAGCACGCAAAAATTTCTTCAACTCAGATCTTGTAAGATCTTCTTCATTACCAAAATAGGAGGGCCCGCCAGTTGTCGCTGCCAAATAAAGGTCCTGGTCGATTTTTGCCTTAGCGCCACGCCCTGTGTCCAATGCCTGGTTCATATACTTTCCGTTAAAGATCATTCCCGCAACACGATCGTTGTTGAAGTTTTTGTAAGCAGCTGAGTTTGTCATCTCAATCAACTGAACATCGTTTAGTGATCTACCGCCGGACTTCATATAGTTGTGTATAAACCAATGAGTTCCGAAATAGTCGGAAAAAACGGCTACCCGCTTACCTACGAGATTTGCAGGGGTAAGGCCTTTTTTAACTATGAAGCTATAGTCGCCGCTATCGAAAGACATTAATGCAATTCTTTTGGCATTTGATCCCCGATAATACATATCTACTTGGGTGGCGTTCCATAGACCGGAAAAGTGGAGTTTACCTTTGGCCAGCGCCCTAACCCAATCGCCGGTACTGGTGTAGTATATGGAGTCTACGTCTAAACCTTCTTCTTTATAAAATCCTTTACGATCTGCAACGATAAATTCACCTGCGGGCAAGTAAGGAATAATTCCAACCACAAATTTCTTGGCGTGTACCTCGCAAGTTACGACCAAAAGCAGCAGCGTAAAAACCATAAATTTGCTACGAAAATTTAACGACATCATTTTTTCCTTTGCCAGACAGTTCACAAAAACGGAAATTCGATATTTTGTTATCGTCAAATTAATCACAAATATTGTAAACAACTGTTAATTGGTTCTGTGAAAAGGCGAGCGATTGTTTCACTGGATGTCGCAGCGACACTAAGGTAGGTATGAAACCCGATATTTAGTCGTGCCTTGCAATATTTGTTTACAATTGATTTGTGTTCTATATAAGCAGGTAATTAACTTACTGACGATAACATCTATGACATCGCTATCAACCAAAGAAGTAAGAAGCTATGCATAAATTGTGGTGCCCTAATTCAACCTTACTGAATGGTAAAACCCACATGTGTTTTAAGTAAAGTCGTTATCAGAGAAGTCTATCAGTGCTGAATATTCATCATAAAACCACAATCATCGGACTGGCAATCCTGATTAGCTCATTGGTTACAAGCGGCATTTTGATTGATGTCTCTACTCCCAGCTCAGAAAATCTGCAGACAGAACGTGTTCAGCGTAGTTCAATGCCGAACACCGATACCTTAAAAGAAAATTCTGTTGCCGAGCGTATTTACATCTATATTGGCTCACTTACATCTAATCAACTCACCCTCATAGGGCTTTCCATTTTACCGACGCTACTCTATTTCATAGGGATTAGTTTGTACCGATCCAAGATTAGAGACCTTGTTCTCTACTCAGATAATTTGGTCGAACACGGGTTCTCACTTCCACCCTTTAAGAGCAAGGATTCGCTTGGCAGACTTGCGGTTACGATCGCGTTGTTGTCCCGCCGCACTAAACACCTTTTAAAAAATACTGAAGAAATTGAAGCAAGAGCTAATAAGGAAATGAAAAATGCCCAATTTCTTTCACTCTTTGACCCGTTGACAAAGCTTTCGAATAGGAGATCATTTGAGCAGTTTATGCAAAAAAAAATAATCTCTTTAGGAAGGGAAACGAGTACTGCCCCAACCTATTTATTCTACATTGACATGGATAACTTTAAAGATATAAATGACATCTACGGACACTCCGACGGGGACAAAGTTTTAACCACACTGTCTGATCGATTTAGATCGTTCGTAAACCTTGATGATTTGGCTGCGCGTTTAGGCGGTGATGAATTCGTATTAGCGCTACGCCTGGAAAGTGAACAGTTAACTGAAATGACCGAGTCTCTTTTGTGCGAAATCGTAAAACCTATCGAACTGGGAAACTCATGGATTCAAGTCACCTGTAGCATTGGAGTGGTTGAAATTGACAACCCTGAATTAAACACTGACAAATACCTTAACCGGGCCGATTTGGCAATGTATCATGCAAAGAAGCACGGAAAAAATCGTTATTGTGTTTTCTTTCCAGAAATGGAAAGCAAAGCGAGCAACTACAAGTTCCCGTTTTCCAATCTAAAGCTGAAAGAATTTTCTGAATTTTTAGAGGTTCACTTCCAGCCTAAATATTCACTCAAATCACGCGTGTATTGTGGCATAGAAGCGCTAGTAAGATGGAAAGGGTCCAACAATGAACAACAATTGGGCACATCAGACTTTATAGCCGGTGCAGAAAAAACGCGATTGATAATTCAACTAGGTTTCCATATTTTGGAACAAGCGATGGCCGCTGGTACTAAGGCGATGCATATGGGTACACCTATTCCGGTCGCTGTCAATATCAGTATTGAACAACTCCTTGATCCAGGCTTCGAAGAGCGCGTTCTCGACATGCTCGCCGAAAACAGAATGCCCCCCAATTTGTTGGAAATTGAAATACGCGAAGTCCAATTTAGAAATGATTTGGAAGATATTTTGGAAGTCCTGAGTGTTTTACGTAACTCAGGTGTTTCCATCGTCTTGGACGATTATGGAATCGGGTTCTGTTCTATGAATGATCTCAAGATGCTGCCCGTCGATACACTCAAAATAGACAAGAGCTTCATTAGCGGAATCGAAAGTAATGGAAAACAGAAAATTATTCTAGAGGCTTTAGTAAAGCAGGGGAAGGCTTTAGATTTGGCTGTAGGAGCGTTGGGCGTAGAAAATCAATCCCAACTTACCATTCTGGATGAACTACAATGCGATATTGTTCAGGGTCACTTTTTGTGCGAACCCAAACCTCTCTCAGCGGCTTTAAATCATGTCTACCTGCACAATAACAACTATAATGTCCCTAAGAAAGTCAGTTAGTCCCCTCCGCCACATTTTGCCCAGTGGCCTACCCAAGGAAATGAAGGGATCTAGTTCGAAGTTCTTAGGGAAAGAATATATTTCCCTGGACAGACCAACTTTACAATATTAGGAATTACTAATATAATTAGACACTTCTCATTACTCCGGCAAATACGCGATGAACTCCCCTAAACACCCGGTTTGGTTATTAAAACTGTTCCCCGCCCAGCGCTGGTGGCATCGCGTCAATGCCCGCAGCCTGCGGGACGACTTCTGGGCCGGCCTTACGGGCGCTGTTGTGGTGCTGCCTCAAGGAGTCGCCTATGCAACGATAGCAGGCATGCCCCCAGAATATGGCCTCTATGCCGGAATGGTGCCGGCAATAATAGCGGCTTTGTGGGGCTCATCCTGGCACCTGGTGTCAGGTCCAACTACGGCCGCTTCCATCGTACTGTTTTCCTCCTTAAGCACCTTTGCCGAACCGGGTTCTATCGACTATATACGCTTGGCGCTTACACTTACATTCATGGTAGGCGTAATTCAGATTACCCTGGCGCTTGCCCGACTCGGGGCCCTGGTCAATTTTATCTCTCATTCTGTGATCATTGGCTTCACTGCGGGCGCAGCCATTCTCATCGCAGCAAATCAGATTAAGAATTTTTTCGGCGTGGATATTCCGAAAGGTTCATCGTTTTATGAAGTGATCTATCAGTTGATAGTACACATAGGTGACATCAATCCCTATGTCACAACGGTAGGCGCCGTCACCCTGCTGGCAGGAATAATATCGAGAAAGTATCTCAAAAAGTTTCCCTACATGATCGTCGCCATGGTGACTGGAACAGTGTTGGCCCTGATATGGAATACCAGCTTGAGTGAGTTGGAAACAGGCATAAAAACCGTGGGAGCGTTACCTGCCATACTCCCTCCTCTTTCCTCTCCCGACTTCAGTCTGGCGACTATTCGTGACTTGGCTCCCACGGCGCTGGCCGTAACGCTTTTTGCTCTGGTTGAAGCGGTTTCCATTGCCCGCTCAATTGGCATGAAATCGGGTCAACATATCGATGGTAACCAGGAATTCATGGGGCAAGGGCTCTCCAACCTCGCTGGCAGTTTTTTCTCCGCCTACGTGGCCACAGGCTCTTTTAATCGTAGCGGCTTGAATTATCAGGCAGGCGCAAAAACCCCTATCGCAGCGGTTCTGGCGGCCGTTTTTCTTGGCGGAATTGTTCTGTTGGTTGCCCCTTACGCCTCTTACATACCCAATGCAGCCATGGCAGCAATCCTTTTTTTAGTGGCGTGGGGTCTGATTGATTTTCACCACATCAAACAGATTCTTTCTAAAAACAAATCCGAAAGTGCAATTTTGCTTACTACATTTTTTTCCACTCTATTTTTAGAACTGGAATTTGCGATTTTTCTAGGCGTGATGTTGTCGCTGGTACTGTATCTCAACCGCACGTCCAAACCCAGGGTCTATACACGCGTACCAGATCCACGACTGCCTAAGCGAGAATTCAATACCGATCCCAGTCTTCCAGAGTGCCCTCAACTAAAATTGATCCGCGTTGATGGCTCTTTATTCTTTGGTGCTGTAACCCACGTACGGGAAAAACTGGCCGCGATGAAAGAGCAAACCCCTAGTCAAAAACACCTGCTTTTACTGGCCCAAGGAATCAATTTTGTGGATCTAGCCGGTGCAGAATTTCTAGAAAAAGAAGCGCTGGACAGACGCAAGGACGGCGGTGGTTTCTATATGTTTAATGTAAAACCGGGTGTGTGTGAAGAATTGAAAAAGGGCGACTACCTGGATCATATTGGGCGAGAAAATCTTTTTACAAGTAAACGAGAAGCCATTCAAGTCATCTATCAACAACATTTGGACAAGTCTATCTGTGCAAGTTGTGATAAACGCATCTTCGATGAGTGTAATCAACCATCCGCTCAATCCAAACCATCTTAAATCCGGAAAATGCCTTTATCGAATCAAGTCCTCAATAGTAGAATTTGACTCATTCTCATTACTCTCCGCTGCCTCAAGCCAACCGTGTATGGATAAACCCGCTCACATATATCAAAAACTGAGATCTAGTCCTCATTTCCAGGCAGCGATGTTCCTAATTTCCTAAACAGATTAGTCATTTATCCGAATTAGTATTAACTTACAAAAATAGCGGGATACTAAGTGCGCCGTACGCCCCTCACCACTGCCTCTCTAGCGGCCCGAAATCAGTTTGTGTTCTCCCTTTTACCTCTGGCAGTGCTCATGCACATATTGCTTGCCGGAATCCTGTTTTGGGAGGTTTCGAGTCTGGCTGTACCCAACACCAAGATATGGTTGCTTGCGCTAGGTGTAGTCACTTTTTATCGAATTGTCCTTGGCATCCTTTACCATACCAAACGAATAAGCGACCAGGTTGTGATTCGCCAAGCCTATTTTATTGGGATTATATTTACCGGAGCAATTTGGGGTAGCTCGGCCGTTTTTCTTGGGCATGTAGGTTTTCCAGAAAAAATGACCATACTGCTAATTCTCACTGGTATAGCGGCAGGAGGAATTTCCGTCGCCATCAGTAGTTTTTCTGTCTTTTTTGTCTATGCCTTCCTTTGCATCTCCCCCGTATTTTTCTGGTTAGTGACACAGGAAGAATCCACCTACCAACTCACATCAATTACTACCATTCTATATCTCTTTATGCTTAGCATGGTCGCCCTTCACTCTTTAAGATTCTATAACAGGACTCTGGCGCTCAAAGAGGAAAAAGAAGAGCTAGTGCAGACACTTTCCAATGCCAACACGAAACTCAAAGAGGCGAACCAGGCAAAATCTGATTTCCTCTCTCATTTTAGCCACGAGATTCGTACTCCCATGAACTCAATTTTAGGTTTCACTGAGCTACTGGAGGCAGAAGAGCAGTTGAGTGAAAAATACAAAGACAAGGTACGCTACATCCATCAATCAGGACACCATCTGTTAGATTTACTCAATGATGTCCTGGATCTGTCTGTTATTGACTCTGGGCAAGTCAAACTCGAATCACAAGCTGCGGATATTCGCGAAATTGCAAAAGATTGCGAATCTATACTTACTGGTCTAGCTAATAAACATCAGGTTGGCCTCGATTTCCAATACAACTACAAGGGCGATTTTCAACCTCGGCTTGATGCAAAACGGATCAGGCAAATACTTACTAATCTAATTAGCAATTCAATAAAATACAATCGACCTAACGGCAAGGTTTGGGTTTCCTTCAACAAGGAAAATAATGGCGACTTCTCTTTTACAGTGAAAGATAATGGGCTTGGTATCGCACCGGAACAAATATGTAATATCTACGAAGAATTCAATCGCGCAGGTAGAGAAAAGAGCGATACCGAGGGGACGGGGATAGGCCTTACAATTGTCAAACGTTTAATAGATAGAATGAACGGCAGCATAGAAGTGCACAGTGAAGAAAATAGAGGCACTATGTTTATGGTTACAGTTCCCACCAATACGAACGTTCTAGCCAACAATCAGAACACCAACGTCGCAGTAGTGAGCGATGAAGAAAATTCGGCAATCCCTGCCACTAGTGCCAATATCCAAATTCTTATAGTAGAAGACAATCGGCAAAACCAGATCGTACTTAGGGCCCAATTGGGTAAGCTGGGATACGAGGTGGACTGCGTTAGCAATGGGAAAGATGCCATCGCAAAGCTAAAGACAAAATCGTACTCATTGATAGTAACCGATTGTAATATGCCTGAAATGGATGGCTACGAGATGACAAAACAGATTCGTAATCAAGAAAAGATGACCGGGCAACATTGCCCGATCATTGCGATTACTGCGGACGCCTATGAAACTTCTCGTGAGCGTTGTTATGAAGTGGGTATGGATGAGTTTCTTACCAAACCTGTGGACTACAATACGCTCAAGAAAACGATTTCGCGCTGGGCCTGCTAGCCGTGAATGACCAAGAACCCGTTATGGGTTCTTGGTAAATGAGGCTGTCCCTACTACGTTGTTTATCCCAGTGCTATCTTGAACCTGATAGGCAAGGAAGGCCCCACTTGGAACACCACTCGCCACGCTTCCCGACAAGCCCCCACTAAAAGCGCCACTGGCTCCAACATCTGTTGCCGCAGAGCCCCCAAAGGGTGTAATACTCAAACCTGCCAGGCTGCCATTGAATGTTCCGTCTGTGTTTATCAGCATTCCACCACTGCTCGCAGACCAACCGTCTGTTCCCAACGTAAAATCTACATTTGCGGTAACGGTGGAAGCCCCAGCGCCCGCAAAATTCACACTTAGAGTGGAAGAGCTGAAAACAGCTGTTCCACCGGTAGTAACTGTTGGGGTAGTCCAATTGGTTGCAGTGTACGATGCGCTACCTGTTGAGGGTAATGCAAAGTTGGAATCGAGTTTGCCGATGACCCAATGACTGTCACTACCCACTGCCGTACCCCCTGTGCCGTCAGTGGTATATTGTGTTCCCGCCGCGTAAACACCCCATTCAACACCCGTTGTGCTATCGGCACCGTGTTCTAATAGGGTACCTGAATACAGCAACTCGTTTCCACTGATCAAGCCAGCTGAAGTGGTTTTCGCAAAATTGACGAGTGGCTGATTCGCTACGATCGTTTGGGTGAGATAATTCACCGAGTCACCCTCACTGGAAACCCCCAACATGGCCAAGGCCAGTTCGAAGTCGGTGTTGCCCCCGATTGAGTCGGAGTCACTGGGCGTACTTGAGGCCATGAGCAGGCTGCCCACGTCTTCTGCATCGATAAAGCCTGGTTCGCTTTCCAGGTCTTGGGCATAAACGAATTCGCCAGGATTCACATCCAAAGAAGCGACGTCAGTACGTAGCGTAATACCCCCGCTGACCACGCCGGCATATATTCCATCCGCTGCATTGTCGCAATCGTTATTGCAATAACGCACCAGAAAGTCGGTGCCCCGGATTCCGATCGACCCTACAGGAGAAATCAGACTGAAGTTTTCTTTCTTCTGCTTGCCAATATTGCCTGTCAGGGAACGCATCGCGCCTTTGAGCAAATCAAAGGTTGTCTTGTCTTTAGACTCGTCACCCGAATAGTGAAAATCGCTAATTCTGATTTTTGAGTTTCGATTAATCTGAATAAGACCACTGTCTTCCATGCGTATTTGCGCCTGACCAGCCTGAGTCACAATGATGTCGCCGAGATATACGTTATCCCCTCTGCGCACCTTCCACTCTTCGCCATTTTGATGAACGCCTGTCACATCTCCCAGTGAAAATATAACTGTACCTACTGTTTGTGCAAATGTTGTATTACTTATCCCTAAGAAGACGAGAAGCACAAGTGCTCGCCTTGTAATGTGTATTCCAGGATTAAGTACCAACATGTCGGTCTACCTCATTCTTACAATACATATAGTAGTGGTTTGTGTTGCAAGCCATAGGATTTCTCCTTTTCGGCTCGTCTGTGTAGGGTATCGGAATCGTTTGTTTTTTGTACAGGCGCAAATCCTGATCTTGTGAGGGACTGCCAGGGGCTATGTGATAGTGCTCACAAGCCGGAACAAGAGTGTGATCTGTATCCTGGAAAATGGGTGTTGGAATCCGTCTAATGTTTGTCAGCGTGTTGAACGGTAGGATTAAAGGGTCAAAGACGAGGCTAGAGGTTTCAACACAGTCTTTCCCTGTACTAAGTCTGGAATCAACGGAACAAGTGATGTTTCAGTCGTGGGGTATGGAAAGCCCCGAACTTAAGCCGGAATCTTTTTTAAGAACGGGCGTCGACAGCGCTCTAGCCAGGCCAAAGCGGCGTCCCTGTCTTCCATGTGTTTCAACTCGAAACCGGTCGAAGTCATTTTCATGAAAAACTCAAGAAACGAATGGGTACTCTGGCTAGCGGAAAATACGGCCAGGGCCTTAAGCGAATCGTATTTCCGAAGTAGTTGTATAGCCCCTAAGCTAAAACTAAATGAGTTTCTCTTATTGATTAGCAAGTAAAGCTCGCCACTGGCTAGGTCAGTACAAAAATCCAGAACGTCTTCCAGCATTTCCACACTCAACACTGTGTCGCGATCACATAGCAACTCTACAACACCCGACTCATGACGAATCACGTGTGTAAATTTGTATCGAAAATAGTAGGGTCTGCTAATCATAATCAAAGTACGGTTTACAATGTACCTACGTTAATCGCCTCATCTTACTCCAATTTGAGTAAACAACTGTAACACCGTTATCACTTTTCCGGAGTTTCCTACATAGTTGAGGACAGCTTCACATCCTTAGTCATTTATTTTCTAGAGCTGATCTAAGACCAACTCCCTTCTTGCATTTCTTAGATGTATCGTTAGAATCAGTGAAAATAGTGTGAAAAATAGGATTCTGTTTGTGTATACCAAAGACGATGATTATTGGCAGAAACGATACAGCGCTGGGGAGCGAATCTTTGGAGACAAACCCTGTGCCCTGTTGGTAGATCATACTCAACTCTTCAATCCAGGCATGAGTGCGTTATGTATTGCCGACGGTGAAGGGAGAAACAGTGTGTGGCTTGCAAAACAGGGTTTGCGTGTCACCGCCATGGACGTCGCACCCGCCGCATTAGCCAAGACCCAAGCCTGGGCGGAAAAAAATGGTGTGACAGTAGAAACTCAATGCGCCGATGTGAACGACTGGCTGTGGCAGCCGGATGCGTTTGATTTTGTGATCTGCGTCTATCTGCAACTTCCACCCGAATATCGTTGCCGGCTACACCAAGGCATGGTTAAAACCTGTAAGGCAGGCGGCTATATTTTCATCGAAGCTTACCATCGAGAACATTTAAAGACCGGGCTCAGCGGCCCCAAAGACATCGACTTTTATTATCACGAAGAATTGATACGGCAGGATTTCTCAGAATTCGAGATCATGCTCCTGCAGAAAAATCTGACAACAGTGGATGAAAACGATCCCACTCAAAAGGGAGTCTGCCTTGAGTTTGTAGGACGTAAGCCTTAGTTACTTGTCGTCCTGCTTTCCAAACATCTTGCCTCTGCTAAGCTGCGAGAAAAATGAAGAACCATCAGCAGCACTACACTTAAGAAGCCAATAAATCAGCCCCAGAGCGAAGACTGCGGCTGAAAGTTCCAGTATCATACCGGCATCAATATCCTTGGTATCAATCACCACAAATTTCCTGGCCAGGGCCATAATCGCAATCAATATCACGATCTGTACTTGAGCCAGCAGACCTTTCCCTTCAAGCACACAGAGCAGTGAATTGCGAAACTCCATGGCAATCAAAACGGTGAGCAGCATACCAAAAATGATCTGGAAGGTTTTGTAGTCCACATGGTAACCGTCTTTGAACTCCAGAATGGTGAACAAGGCCTGAATCAGCTGAGCCAGGGCCAATAATACGACGATGGAGAGAATAAAGGTAAGTATCAGGCTTACGATGTATTCAAAACGTTCATAAGGTGACAACCCAGGCCATCGGGAAGTTGCCCGGGCCCACCAGTTCCGAAACTCTTTTTCTTCCATTTAGTTACCAACAATTAAAGTCTGTAATAAAACCCATTCTATTCCCGTGTATCTCTTTTAACAACACCCGTTTTTAGACTGCTTAATAAATCCAATCTAAAAAGTCGCATGAAAACCGGTAAATGCCCTAGTAAATCTGTCTATTTTCCGAACAAAGGGTGCACCCGATTGAACCCGATCCGATCAAAATTGTGAAACAGTCCCTACAGAGAACGGCTAGAAAATCCGATAAAGAAGGACAGATTTTTATATACGTTTTGTGACGTTTTACCGCAGCTTGGAGAGAAAGTATGTTGTCAAAGTTTTTTAAAGTCG
>JAOUPJ010000049.1 GCA_029879945.1 Gammaproteobacteria bacterium | reverse complement strand
TTTTCCCTGAACCGCAAGGACACGGTTCGTTGCGGCCGATTTTGCGCCCATCTCGCACATACGGTGCCTGATTGTCTCCAGCCTGTTGTTGTGCAGCCGGACCAGGCCCCTCTCCCAGAAAGTCATCGGCCTGGGGATGTGAAAACTGCATATCCCGTTGTTGCTGCCGCTGATGCTGTTGCTCCATTCGTTCCATATCTTCATGCACTGCAATCTGTACACGGGTCAGAATGGTAACCACTTCTTCCTTGATTCGATTAAGAAGGCGTTCAAATAGCTCAAAGGATTCACGCTTATATTCCTGCTTGGGGTTCTTTTGCGCGTAGCCACGTAGATGTATGCCCTGACGCAGATAGTCCATCGCCGCCAAATGCTCTTTCCACAGATTATCGAGAACTTGAAGCATGACGCCTTTTTCGAAGTTGCGCATTTCCTGTGAGCCGACTTGCTCCTCTTTCGCCTTGTAAGCATCCACATAGTGCTGAATAATACGGGCACGCAAGGGCTCTTCATAAAGCTCTTCATCCGCATCTAACCAGGCCTGAATCGTGAGCTTCTCACCATACTGATGCTCCAGAGCCTCTTCCAAAGCATGAATTCGCCATTGCTCATCAAGGCTGCCTGGTGGAATATATGGGTCTATAACGCCGCTGATCACATCTTCACGAATCGCCACGATGGTTTCGGAAATATCATCCACGTCCATCAGATCATTACGTTCCTGATAGATTACCTTGCGTTGCTCATTGGCCACGTCATCATATTCCAACAACTGCTTGCGTAAATCGAAGTTTCGGCCTTCCACTTTACGCTGCGCATTTTCTATGGCCTTGCTCACCCAGGGATGCTCTATCGCCTCACCCTCTTGCATACCCAATTTCTGCATAATTGAGCCGACTCGATCCGAGGCAAAGATACGCATCAAGTTGTCTTCGAGTGACAGATAGAATCGAGTGGAGCCCCGATCACCCTGGCGGCCACTACGACCACGTAATTGGTTGTCTATACGTCTGGATTCATGACGTTCAGTTCCTATCACGTGCAGACCACCGGATTCCAACACCTGATTGTGACGCACCTTCCAGTCTTCTTTAATTTTCTGAATGGCAACTTCATCACTGGGATTGGATGCGCCCGCCAGTTCTATTTCCAGATTTCCACCGAGAACAATGTCCGTTCCTCGTCCAGCCATATTGGTGGCAATCGTTACGGCTCCGGGTTGGCCTGCCTGCGAGACAATCTCAGCTTCACGTTCATGAAATTTTGCATTGAGTACTTCGTGCTTAATGGATTTCTGATTGAGTAGACCAGATAGATACTCAGAAACTTCGATGGAAGTTGTACCGACCAGCACAGGTTGCCCTCGGCCATTGCACTCTTTTATATCTTCAATGATTGCATCGTATTTTTCTTTCTGTGTCAGGTAGATCAAATCACCTTTATCGTCCCGAGCCACCGTCCTGTTTGGTGGGATGACCGTTACTTCCAGGTTGTAGATGTGCTGAAATTCGTAGGCTTCGGTGTCTGCTGTTCCCGTCATGCCTGAAAGCTTATTGTAGAGTCGGAAGTAATTCTGGAAGGTAATCGAAGCAAGTGTTTGATTTTCCTGCTGAATTGAAACCCCTTCTTTGGCTTCAATCGCCTGATGCAAGCCTTCGGACCAGCGCCGACCAGGCATGGTACGGCCAGTAAATTCATCGACAATGACAATTTCATTGTCTTTAACGATGTACTCTACATTGCGTTGAAACAGGGTATGGGCGCGTAACGCCGCATTGACATGGTGCATCAGACTCACGTTTTGCGGATCATAAAGGGTTTCCCCTTCCTCAAGTAGGCCATGCTGCGCCAGCAGGTCTTCGATTTTTTCGTGACCGTCCTCTGTCAGATAGACCTGCTTGGACTTTTCATCCACACTAAAATCACCAGGACCGTCTTCCTGTTCTTGCTTTACCAGCTCCGGTATGAGCTTGTTGATTTTTTTGTACATCTCAGAACTATCTTCAATAGGTCCGGAGATGATGAGAGGCGTTCTGGCCTCGTCGATTAATATGGAATCTACCTCGTCCACCACCGCAAAATTTAGGGCACGTTGCATGCGGTCTATGCCACGGAAAGCCATATTGTCACGCAGGTAATCAAAACCAAATTCGTTATTGGTGCCGTAGGTCACATCGGCGGCATAGGCCTTACGTTTTGCTTCGCTATCTTGCCCTGAGAGAATTACACCTACACTCAAGCCCAGGTAACTATAGATCTTGCCCATCCAGTCGGCATCACGCTGGGCCAGGTAGTCGTTCACCGTGACGACATGCACACCCTTTCCACTCAAGGCATTCAAGTAAACGGGCAGTGTGGCCACAAGGGTCTTACCTTCACCGGTGCGCATTTCAGCGATGCGACCGTCATTGAGCACCATTCCACCCACCAACTGTACGTCGAAGTGGCGCATATTCAATACACGCTTTCCCGCCTCGCGCACCAGCGCAAAGGCCTCGGGCAATAAACTTTCAAGCGATTCACCTTCTCGAAGGCGATTTCTGAATTCCTCAGTCCGCGTGGGGAAGTCTGAGTCAGTCAGACCCTCAAGAGAAGACTCCATGCCATTGATTATACTAACTATTTTTAAATATCGCTTCAGTTCTCTATCGTTTCGGTTACCGAAGACTTTTTTTATTACATTTCCTAGCATGGGCCGCTCAAATCATTTAGTAGTAGGTGAATGGAAAAACAACAGGCCGTTATTATAGTATGTTTGCTACGGTTTTCATTAATGTATGCCACACATTTGGCCAAAAAATAAGGGGCTTGCCCAAAATCAGGACAAGCCCCTTATTATAGAAGGGGGTTGCGATAGAACGCTAATTAACCCGTTGCACGAATATATTGCATGGGGTCAACAACTCGACCGTTTTTGATCACTTCAAAATGGACATGAGGACCCGTTGATCTGCCACTGGAACCCATGCTAGAGAGGCGTTGTCCCTTCTTTACGGTATCACCTACGGCCACATGGACCTCTTTATTATGTGCATAACGTGTGACGTACCCATTACCATGGTTGATCTCAACAAGGACACCATAACCATATCGAGGACCAGCCCAGGTCACGACACCTGCGGCCACCGCAATGATGTCTGTCCCTTCTTTGCCTGCGATATCGATCCCATCATGATGAGCGATACGGCCATTAAAGGGGTCGGTTCGTAAGCCAAAGTAGGACGAAACCCAGCCACGTTTTACAGGTCTGCCGGCCGGATGAACCTCATCCTGTAATTCCCTGTTCATTAGCATGGTTTCCAATACGCCCAGTTGCAGCGAACGATGCTCAATTTGCTGATCCAAATCCTTGAGAGAGACGAGAAAATCTTCCATTTTCATGGCTTCGCCACGGGGATCTTGAAGCTCAGGCCCACCCTGCCCGGGGGCACTGTTAAAGTCAAACTCGCCTTTGTTGAGCTGGGCCTTCTGTATGAGGCGCTCACCCAATGCGTCCAGACGGATCACATGGGCCTGCATCTGACCCAGTCGTACGGCCAGGGCATTCATATTCTCTTCGGTACTCAGACGTATTCTTTCTAATTCTTTGTTTTGATTATCTAATTCTTTCTGCATATTGCTAACGAGAGCAACCGGACGCACTTCAGCCTCACCCAAGGATTTGCCTAATACGACTGCGCCTACAAGTACGCCTATGAACAACACACCAATTAAACTCCATTGCAGTCCGCCAAAATGAAGTTTTCTAGTGTGTCCTGAGCGGTTTGTGACTAAAATTAGACTCATGATTGAATACTTCCCTCGCTATACACTAGTATCGTCTCCCTTTTAGTGGTTCTTTAAGTTGGACAGCAAAGCACAAGATATTAAAACTATTGGAAAATTGCTTTCGAGATCTAGTTCACATCTCGGGCATTTGTTAGCCGTTGCTGAGCAAATAAAAACCTTAAATCGTCTAGTTATGGAGGTACTCCCCCCCGAATCACAAGCCCACTGTGCGGTCATACCCATAACCGGGCAAAAACTTACACTGCTTGTCAATTCACCGGTTTGGGCCAGCAAACTGCGTATGATGCAGTCCACCTTGCTCAAAACCCTACAACAGAAACCTGAACTGGCTAACGTTAAAACCTTGGCTATACGCCATTCAGCCAAAGCCTTTATCCCCATCGGGAAGGCAAAATAGTCGGGTTAGTCACTTTAAAGACCTCATTTGAATGAGGTTATTATAGAATTGTACTAAGCAGCGCCAATCGGTTGCAAGTAGGCGATGGGTGCCTGTTCCACTTCATCAAAGGTCACTAACTCCCAAGCCTCTTGATTGTCTCGTAATTCACACAGTAAACGATTATTCAGAGCATGCCCGGACTTATAACCTTGAAATTCACCTATCAAACTATGGCCTAAGAGATAAAGATCACCAATGGCATCTAAAACCTTATGTCTGACAAACTCATCATCATAGCGCAGACCATCATTATTGAGCACTTTATAATCATCTATAAAAATCGCGTTGTCCATGCTGCCACCCAGGCCCAGATTATTGTTCTTTAGCATTTCAAAATCACGTGTGAAGCCAAAGGTACGAGCACGGCTCACCTCGCGTACAAACGAGGTGGATGAAAAATCGACTACCGTTTTTTGAACATCGGTACAGAACACAGGATGATCAAAATCTATCCCAAATGAAACCTTGAAACCATCAAATGGCTCGAATCGCGCCCATTTATCGTCTTGTCGCACCTCAATAGGCTTTTTGATGCGAATATATTTTTTGGGTGATTCCTGCTCAAAAATACCGGCTGACTGAATCAGAAACACGAATGGCCCAGCGCTACCGTCCATGATGGGGACTTCCGGCGCGCTTAGATCGACATACGCATTGTCTATTCCCAAGCCAGCAAAGGCTGAAAGTAGATGTTCAACGGTTGAAACGCGCACATTTCCCTTCACCAGGCTGGTGGAGAGTCGTGTATCCCCGACGTTTTCACTGCGAGCTGGAATTTCAACGGGTATATCCAGGTCAACTCTGCGGAATATAATTCCCGCATCAACAGGAGCTGGACGCAAAGTGAGGTAAACTTTCTCTCCGGTATGAAGGCCCACTCCAGTGGCCCTGATAATATTTTTTAACGTTCTTTGTTTTATCATATCACTCTAGCTCGAAATCACCGGAAAGAGTTTGTTCCCTAAAAACTGCGGAGTTTACCACAGCGCACGAAACCTTCCTATAACCAGTTCACATTTTTCCATACTGGTTCCGAAGAATTTTCTAGTCGGCCTGCCTCCTTAAAAAGGCGGGTACGTCATAATCTTCCTTCGAACCCAGATCCAACTTGTCTTGCAGTCCAAATTGCTCAGCCGTGTCTCGATGACGGATGATGGCCGGGCGATCCAGTGCCTTATAGTCGACATCACCATCTGTTTTCTTTATGTGCGAAATGGGCCTTGTGTGCTTTTGCTGAACGACCTTTTGCCGGCCAATCCCAGTTGCCACCACGGTGACTCGTAACTCGTCTTGCATAGCAGGATCAATGACCGTGCCAACTACTACTGTTGCATTGTCTGAGGCCAATGACTTCACGGAATTTCCCACGTCCTGGAATTCGCCAATGGACAAGTCCAGACCTGCTGTTACATTGACCAAAATCCCTTTGGCCCCTTCCAGGTTCACGTCTTCCAACAATGGGCTATTTATTGCGCGATCTGCCGCTTCTTGAGCCCGGTCAGCACCCACGGCTGAGCCTGAGCCCATCATGGCCATACCCATTTCGGACATTACGGTACGCACGTCTGCAAAATCCACATTGATCAAGCCGGGACGAATGATGAGTTCTGAAATGCCCTGCACTGCATTCAACAAGATGTCATTCGCATCCTTAAAGGCGTTGAGCAAAGAGACATTCTTACCAAGCACATTGACCAGCTTTTCGTTGGGAATAGTGATCAAAGAATCGACATATTGAGACAACTCCAGAATTCCCGAGTCGGCGACCTCGCTGCGACGAGTACCTTCAAACTGGAAAGGCCGGGTTACCACAGCCACCGTCAGTATGCCCATTTCTTTTGCTGCCTGCGCGACGACAGGGGCGCCGCCAGTACCCGTACCACCACCCATCCCTGCAGTGATAAAGACCATGTCTGCGCCGTCCAGTAATTCCATAATGCGCTCACGATCTTCCAAAGCGGCCTGGCGTCCCACTTCGGGATCAGCGCCAGCACCCAAACCACGGGTGACATTCGAGCCCAGCTGGACTACCGTTGCTGCGTTGATGGTCTTAAGTGCTTGCGCGTCTGTATTGGCGCAGATAAAGTCAACACCTTCGATCTTCGCATTTAGCATGTGGTTGACTGCATTTCCCCCACCGCCTCCAACACCAATTACCTTTATGACCGCCGATTGCGGACTGGCATCCATCAGACTAAACATTTTTGCTCTCCTTGTTCATACTTCCTCAGACTACACTCTACAAAGGACTATACGCTCAACTCGTAATTCATTATTTCCTAGAAATTGTCTTTAAACCATTGTTTCATTCTACTCCACACTCCAGGTCCACTATCATCAAAAGATCTGGAGTCTCCCTTTAAACCAGCTTGCATCATTTTGCTTCCATACAAGAGCAAACCCACACCGGTGGCGTGAATTGGATTTCGAATCACATCGACCAGGCCACTGACGTGCTGAGGGACACCCAATCTCACGGGCATATGAAACACCTCTTCCGCCAGTTCAATGACCCCTTCCATTTTCGAACTGCCGCCGGTCAGCACGAGCCCTGCTGCCACCAAATCTTCCATACCACTGCGCCTTAACTCGGCATGGACGAGATTAAATAGCTCCTCATAGCGCGGCTCAATGACCTCAGCCAGCGTTTGGCGGGCCAATCTCCGTGGAGGCCTGTCACCCACGCTAGGGACCTCTATGGTTTCATCTGGATTAGCCATTTGCGGCAGCGCACACGCATATTTGACTTTGATTTCCTCAGCATGTTGCGTGGGCGTGCGTAATGCCACAGCTATATCACTGGTAACCTGATCGCCGGCGATCGGTATGACCGCCGTGTGACGTATGGCACCATCGGTAAAAATGGCGATATCCGTGGTTCCTCCACCGATATCTACCAAACACACACCCAATTCCTTTTCGTCTTCGGTCAACACTGCATAGCTCGACGCGAGTTGTTCCAATATGACATCATCCACTTCCAGCCCGCAGCGCTTCACACACTTCACAATATTTTGCGCCGCGCTAACCGCGCCGGTCACCATGTGGACCTTGGCCTCTAAACGAACACCAGACATACCCACCGGTTCACGAACACCATCTTGATTGTCGATAATGAATTCCTGTGGCAAAACATGAATGATTTTCTGATCGGCCGGAATCGCAACCGCTCTCGCGGCATCAATCACGCGATCTACATCCTGCTGCCGCACCTCTTTGTCACGAATTGCAACGATTCCGTGCGAATTCAGGCTTTTAATATGGTTCCCCGCAATCCCGGCGTACACCGAGTGTATCTGACACCCGGCCATCAATTCGGCTTCCTCCACCGCGCGTTGAATCGAATGCACAGTCGATTCTATGTTTACCACAACCCCTTTTTTGAGGCCGCGTGAGGGATGGGAGCCCAAGCCAACTACCTCGATCTCGCCTTCGGCAGTAAAGGCACCGACTATCGCTACCACCTTGGAAGTACCGATATCCAGTCCAACCAACATATTTCTTTCGGCCTTACGCACCATGCCTATCAGCCCTTTTCCATACCAATTATTCGACTCACTTGTTGCAGCTCCTGCGGTTGGAGTTTGCGAACCGCAAACCCGTTAGCATAGCGTAGATCTATATGGAGACTACTGCTCTTTGAGAACTCATTATCACGCTCATACATAGCAAGAAGCTTTTTCAATTTTGTTTTGTGCTCCTCTCGACCCAGCGCAATAACATGGCCGTTGCTCAATTTGACAGACACAGAACCACGCTTATCACTTTGCACCTGTGTCACATATAATCCTTTATCGCTCAGGCTATGATTCATCTCCTGATAGGCCTTAACTAAAAAATCCTGACTACTTTCTTCACCGTACAGTTTGGGCAAATTCTCTTTCTCTACTTTGGTAGACACCATAAACGAAACGCCCTTCTCATTGAGCAAATGCACATCATTCCACAGCATCGCCGCTTTGTGCTCTTTTAAAGTGACGGTTACCTTATCCGGCCAATCTCTGCTAACGGATGCCTCTCTAATCCAGGGCAAATCCAATAATGACTGTTGTATACGCTCTACATCGATGGAAAAGAAATTTCCAAAGAGTTTTGTCTCCACCAGGCTTTTTATTACTTGCCTGTCATAGTGTTCGATATCGCCCTCGACCACCACTTGCTCTATTGGAAAATGGCTGGCCATACGATCAAAACCCTCTTTCACAAGAAAGAGCACGCCCCCCAAAACCAATAGCAACCCCAAGCCCTTACCGACCGGTCTAAGTAGATTTCTATTCTTATTCTCAGCTTTGTTTAGTTTCGCCATGCTTTCACTTCAAAAACTGGTATCTAAAATTCGTACAACCAATGAATCAAAATCTATCCCCGCCTGTTTTGCGGCCATAGGGAAAAGACTGTGATCAGTCATCCCAGGCAGGCTATTCAGCTCGATCAACCAGGAATTTTCCTGTTCATCCAGCATAAAATCGACTCGTCCCCAACCGCGTGCCCCCAAAACGTCAAAGGCACTAAGCGCCAACGCCTTTACTTCTTTTTCTTTGGTTTCAGAAAGCCCGCAGGGACAATGATATCGAGTGGTGTCCGCTTGATACTTGGCATGAAAATCATAAAACTTATTGGGTGTTTCCAAGCGAATTGCTGGCAAGGCCACGCCATCTAGGATAGCTACCGTATATTCTTTGCCATGCACCCATTGCTCTACCAACACGCGACCACCAAAACTCATCGCCTGGCTCCAGGCGGGCAGCAATGCGGAAGCTTCTTCAACCTTGGACATACCGATACTCGAACCTTCTCTAACAGGCTTGACGATTACTGGCAAACCTAACTGCCCCTCAACGTGAGAGAGGTCTTCCGAGGCTTTTATCTCCAGAAATTTAGGTGTGGGCAATCCACTGGCTAGCCAGAGTTTCTTGGTCCTGATTTTGTCCATGCCAACGGCAGAGGCCATAACACCACTACCTGTATAGGGCAGGTTCAACGTTTCTAAAAACCCCTGTACAACTCCGTCCTCACCAAAACTTCCGTGTAACATGATAAAGACTCGATTGTAATTCCCTTCCTGTAATTGCTTTAACAAATTTTCGGCGGGGTCGACGCGGTGTGCATCGATGCCCTTTCGAAGCAACGCATTCAAGACCGCCTCACCACTTTTCAGGGATATCTCCCTTTCAGCGGAAACACCCCCCATCAACACCGCCACCTTTCCATAAGTCTTAGCGCTACGCATGTTTCTTCTCTCCAACGATGTGCACTTCGGGAAGCAATTTAATGTTGTGTGCCAGCTCTACAGCTTGCTGTACTTCTAAAATCAGCGACTCTATCTCCGCGGCTGTCGCATTTCCTGTGTTGACAATAAAATTAGCATGCTTGTCTGACACCATCGCGTTTCCACACCTTTTACCCTTCAAGCCCACAGACTCGATTAGTCTGGCAGCATGGTCGCCCGGCGGATTTTTAAAAACAGAACCACAACTCGGTAACTGGGTGGGTTGTGTCGCCCCCCTTTTTGCCAGAAATTCCTTGATCTTTTGCTGACTCTCCGCTCCGTTTCCTGCACTCAAGCGGATATGTGCCGCAATAAACCACTCATCTTTCGGCCCTTCAACATGTCGATATGCTATTTTAAATTCGTCCTTGGATCGGGTGTGTCGGTTACCTTGTCTATCCAGGGTTTCTACCGAATGTATTAGCTCCCATGTCTCTCCGCCGAAAGCACCCGCATTCATAGCCAAGGCACCGCCCATAGTCCCTGGAATTCCGGCAAGGAATTCCGCGCCCACTAATTCATTTCTGGCACAGAACTTCGCTACCTTCGCACACGCCACTCCCGCTTCTGCCCGAACCACATCCGAGTTCAAGAGTGACAACTCTTTGAGAAGGCCACTCGTCAAAATAACAGTACCGCGAATTCCTCCATCCCTAACCAGTAGATTGCTACCCAGGCCAATCCATAGAAGACTTTCATCCGCATCGATACAGGAGATGAACGTTATCAAGTCATTAAGATCCGCAGGCTTAAAAAATCTTTCGGCAACCCCTCCCACTCGCCAGGAAGTGTGCTTTGACATCGGCTCATTAAGGAGCAGTTCACCCCGAATGCCAGTCATGCTTGGGCCCTCTTGATCGTTCACTTCTGCCTCAATCTCCTTTAACACCCATCTTTTCCTTACTTGACTTCGTTTTTTGGGTCGCAGGTGCAAGCAATTCAAATCGCTTATCCATCAACAATTCATTGGGAAGTTTTCCTATACTTCCGGCACCCATAGTCAAGACGATATCGCCGTTTTCTACGATCCGTGCCAACACATCACTGACTGTTTGACCATCATCGATGAGAATGGAATCATTGCTTCCCAATAGGCGGATAGAACGAATCAGGGATCTGGAATCAGCATCACTAAGTCTTTGTTCTCCGGCAGGATATACCTCGAAAAGCAGCAATACCTCTGGCTTGGTAAGCACTTGAGCAAAATCATCAAACAATTCTCGAGTACGGGAATAGCGATGCGGCTGAAATAGAAGCACCAATCTTTTTTCCGGCCAGCCTGTTCTCACCGCATCAATGACTGCATCAATTTCACGTGGATGATGCCCATAGTCATCTACAAGCATAAACACGCCTTTTTCAGTTCTAATATCGCCGTAGATCTGAAAACGCCTTCCTATACCCTGAAACTTTTCCAAGGCCGAGCCAATTGAATTTTTATCAACACCCAACTCTCGAGCGATCGCGATTGCAGCAAGCGCATTTTGTACATTGTGTTTGCCAGGAAGATTCAATTTCACTCTCATCCAGTTTGCATTACCGGAAACAGCCACTGTAAACTCAGACTCGATACCAGTTTGTTTCAAATCAATCGCTCGGACGTCCGCATCTTCGGAAAAACCATAAGTTACAATATTGCGCTCAGTGATGGCGGCCAGATCTCGGGTCTCCAGATCGTCTATGCACATTACTGCGAGGCCGTAAAATGGCAAGTGGTGCAGAAACTCAAGAAAAGTCTGGCGCAATTTTGCGAAGTCACCGCTATAGGTACTCATATGATCAGCGTCAATATTCGTAACGACAGCAATCATTGGCTGCAATAAGAGAAAAGAGGCATCACTTTCATCGGCTTCAGCCACTAGGTATTTTCCCGCACCCAATTTGGCATTACTGCCTGCACTATTTAGTTTTCCACCTATTACAAAAGTTGGATCCAGGCCACCTTCTGCAAGCATGCTGGCAACGAGGCTGGTTGTAGTTGTTTTGCCATGAGTACCTGCAACCGCGATCCCAAATCGAAACCTCATCAGCTCGGCCAGCATTGCTGCCCTGGGGACAATGGGGATACGCTGATCTCGTGCAGCAAGCACTTCCGGGTTATCACTTTTTACAGCACTGGAAATAACGACTACATCGGCACCCTGCACATTTTCAGATTCATGCCCGATTGCGATATCTGCCCCCAGCTTGGCCAGACGCTGGACAGTTGGATTTTCATTGAGATCGGAACCGGTTATTTCAAAACCCAAGTTCAACAGCACCTCGGCAATTCCACTCATGCCCACGCCACCAATTCCCACAAAATGGACGCGCTTTACACGCCCCATCACACTGTCTTCACCTGGCAAAGGCTTTCGGTAAATCCGTTCAAACATGCGCGTACTCCAAACAGAATTTAGCGACCAACTCAGTTGCATTTGTCTTAGCCAACTTCCGAGCGTTGATTGCCATTTCTTTTACCTTTTCTGGTCTGTCCGTCAGATCCTCTAATGTTTTAAGCAATAGTTCAGGCGTTAATATATTCTGCTGAATAAGGATCGCCGCGCTACCATCGACTAGATATTTTCCGTTCGTGGTTTGGTGATCATCCACAGCGTGTGGGAAGGGCACCAAAATGGAAGCCACACCCACGGCCGCCAGCTCTGATACGGTTAACGCGCCTGCTCTACAAATAACCAGGTCTGCCCAGGTATAAGCCTCTATCACGTCTTCAATAAAAGGACTGATTTCGGCTTTCACTCCCAGTTCGCGATATAGTGCTACTGTCTCATCAAAATTCTTTTTTCCACATTGATGTCGAACGGTCGGTCTACGCTCAAGGGGAATCAACGAAAGCGCCTTTGGAACGACCTCGTTTAGTGCCTTGGCACCAAGACTACCTCCGACCACAAGGATATTAAGCGCAACTCGGCGTGGTGTATTTCGTACCTCAGGAGCGGCCACTTGGCTAAACTCTTGTCGAAGTGGATTACCGGTTACCACGGCTTTATCACTTCTAATGGCAGCAGGAAAAGCCAGTAATACTTTTGATGAAAAACGAGAGAGCAAGCGATTGGTCAAGCCAGCAATGGAATTTTGCTCGTGAATCACCAGAGGTTTCCCTTTAAGCCAGGCAGCAATCCCACCCGGCCCCGTGGCAAAACCACCCATACCCAAAACCACATCGGGCTTACGTATGCTTATAATGGAGGCCGCCTGAGCGACCGCTTTAAGTATGCGTATCGGAGCCATGATCCACCCTAATAAGCCCTTACCCCTGATTCCACCGATGGTAATCCAATCAATCTCAATCCCCGCTTTAGGAATCAATTCCGCCTCAAGGCCCGTCTTAGTACCCAGCCAAGTCACGCTGACTCCCCGTTCCTGAAGAAATTTAGCAACGGCCAGGGCAGGGAATATATGTCCGCCCGTTCCTCCAGCCATTATTAGAGCACGCGCACTCACACTAGCTTACCCCTGGCGACAAATCGGCATTGACTAGTTTGGTGGTCTCTTTGTGAACCCTCATTACCAGCGCCAAGGCCACAATTGAAACTACAAGACTACTTCCGCCATAACTGATGAGGGGCAATGTGATACCCTTAGTGGGCAACATACCCATATTTACACCCATATTTACAAAGGACTGCAGGGCAATCCACAACCCAACTCCATATCCGATGTACGCACCAAAAATGTTTCCATTTTGTTCCGCTCTCTTTCCGATTTGCATGCAGCGCAAGCTCAGCAATAAAAAAAGAACGATAATCAGGGTTACGCCGACCAAGCCCAACTCTTCCGCCAACACGGCCAACACGAAATCGGTGTGTGATTCAGGGAGGTAAAAAAGTTTTTGTACCCCCTCTCCGAGCCCAACACCTAACCACTCTCCGCGACCGAAGGCGATCAGCGCCTGTGTAAGCTGAAACCCGCTATCCAATGCATCATCAAATGGGTTTATAAACCCAGCCAAGCGTTTCAGTCTGTAGGGTGACATAATCGCCAGCAAAGAAAGCGTTCCTAGCGCAGCACCAGAGACAACAAAAATCGCCACTTTTCGGGCACCGGCCAGCATTAACAAGCCTAGAGCGGTTGCGATTATTACTGCAACAGCACCAAAATCTGGTTGAAGCAAAAGTAAAAAGGCAAATACGGACAACAGCAGCATGGGCATAATGAATCCACTGTTTTCACTTCGAATTCTTTTTGTATGTCGCGCCACATAACCGGCCAAGTAGACAATCAATATCAATTTCACTGGCTCCGAAACCTGTATGTTGACTACACCCAGTTGCAGCCACCGTGAACTACCATTAACAGTTTTTCCGACAATAGGCAGTAACACAACTGCCAGGGACAGCAAGCCCACCGCCAATAACAATGGCCCCAGGGACCGCCACATGTTTAAGGGCAATAAATAGGCGACAAATGCGAGAATTAATCCCAAAGAAACATAAAGCGCTTGCCTGAGGGAATAATAAAAGGGTGATTCATAATGCTCCTGACCAAGCGAGATGGACGCGGAGGTCATCACAATAAAGCCAACAGACAATAGCGCCAGAACCAAAATCAGCAATGGCATGTCGATCATTTGATTGTTTTTTAAATCAAGCGATTTCATATATTGCCTTCACCTACGATCCGCTTAACTTCTGCACTAAACTCATTACCCCTGTGTTTGTAGTCGGTAAACATATCCAAACTTGCACAAGCGGGTGACAACAGAACACAATCCCCTTTCACAGCAAGCTCGTTCGCAACTAAAACAGCAGCCTGCATATCTGTTGCAAAACTTACGGGAACCACTTCTCCCACCGCGTCCGATATTTTCTTGGCGTCTTTTCCTATCAACACTATTTGTTTTACTTTATTCTTTACTGCTTCTTTTAGCGGTGAAAAATCTGCACCTTTTCCGTCTCCACCAGCAATCAGTATGATTGGCTGCTCAATCCCCTTAATGGCCGCTAATGTTGCCCCGACATTGGTTCCCTTGGAGTCGTTTATCCAAAGTATTCCATTCTGTTCAAGGACTATTTCACATCGGTGAGATAGCCCTTTAAACTCTCGAATGGCCTCTAGCGTGCTTTGCCTGGGAAGCCCAAAGCAGTCTGCGCATGCCATGGAGGCCAGCACATTTAGAACATTGTGATTTCCCGCCAAGCTAAGATCATTTTTTTGTATCAATAGTTCGTTCCCGCAGGCCAACCATTGCACACCCGCTTTATCTACGAGGCCGTACTCGCCCTCTTTGGGCGTAGATAATCCAAAACTAACCTGGCGCTTGTTTTTCCTCAACCCTGCCCGAGTTGCAGGATCATCTCGACAAAACACTTGTGATTCGGCGTCATTAAAAATTGTTGCCTTTACATTTGCGTAGTCTTCCAGTGATTCGTAACGATCCATATGGTCTTCGCTTATATTCAACAGTATGGCCACGCTAGGTTTTAGGCTCGATGTCGTCTCCAGTTGAAAACTTGAAAGCTCCAGAACATATGCATCAAAGTCAGAAGTCAGAAGATCTAGTGCCGGAGGTCCCAGATTTCCGCCCACGCCGGTATTAACGTGGGCCTTCCTGAACATCAAACCTATCAATTCGGTAACAGTACTCTTCCCATTGGAGCCAGTAATTGCAATTACTGGCTTTTTGACAGCCCGGGCAAATAGCTCGATGTCGCCTACTATTTCCACACCGTGTTTCTTCGCCTCCAGAAAACAACCTTGCCTTACGGAAATACCCGGACTAACAACTAATTGCTTAGACTCAGCAAAAGTTGCTTCCGTGAAAGCCCCACCCACAAAATCCACCTCAGGATAAGTCGACTCTAACTGCGCAAGCCCTGGGGGATTTATTCTTGAATCGACC
>JAOUPJ010000048.1 GCA_029879945.1 Gammaproteobacteria bacterium | reverse complement strand
GAATTTAAACTGATTTGCGACGAGTCCCTGGATTGTCGAGGTCGCCCCACGCGCGTCGACCCACTTCGAAACACTTGCGAATCCACTGGGAAAAATCAGGTTAAGTGTTATCGTGGGTTACGGTATACCTTTATGGACGATGAGGGAGGCTTGTTCGGCCGTTCCACACCTGTTTCCGCCATGGGAAGTACCCGGCCGGACATTATCAAGCCCTACACCTTCGGTGTCGCCTACTATCAGCAAAGCTATAATGTGACGGTTAAATCCACTGACCCGCAACAGCAAGCTGAACCCCTGTTAACGGATAGCTACGGTGGTATCGCGGGTTTCTTCTCCATCGCGTTTAACCATCGCTACGGAATCAACACCTCAGCATATTGGTTAAACAATATCGATCATACTAACCAATCCAAGGCTGGCGGTGAGGCCCAGTTCATTGTAGGCACCAATCTCAACCAATCCGGCTTCAAAGTGCTTGGCGGCGTGGGAGGCTTCTATGAGACATGGGCCAGTGGCGATTTAAATGCGGAGTTCTATGGAGCGCAACTCGTGCTTGGACTAGGCTATCACGCGCGCAGCACTAGCTATGACTTTATGATTAACATGCGACAAACCAAGACCTACGACGACCACGCCTTTAGTAGCGATGTATCGAACGTAAACACCTCCGCAGCAGGGGCGGCATTCAGGTTTGGATTAAGATTTTAGGAAACGGAAAAGAGGTGGGCTAACAGGGCCAATGCCCACCTCTGGTTTTCGCTGTATCTAGAGAGCTAAGACTACGCAATCCGACACAAATTATTCAGCGCTGGGAGAGGCTTCTTCCTCACCAGAAGGGGAAGATGCGCCACCTTCTGAAGCAATTGATTGCATACAATCTGCAATGTAAGCGTCTTTTTCGCCTTGGTCTTCAAAACCTGCTTCGTTTGCTTCTGCGGTGCATATCTCACGAGGGGAGTCCTCTGCCATTACAGGGCTAGCGAATACAAAGGCTGCAAGAAACGCACAAAGAAAAATCTTTTTCATAGTTTGACTCCGTAATATAAAGCTCTGATCAAAATTGTTTTGACCAGAAAAAGTGGTACATATATAACGACTTAAAAATTAGATTGACAACGAATAATAATGATCGTATTGATAACAAAATTTACTTAAGGTGAGACCCACTACGTGGATATATCTTTTATACGCACCTTCCTCGAACTCAGCAAAACCCGACACTTTGGCAAAACTGCCCAGTCTCTTTTCATTACACAGTCGGCCGTAAGCGCCAGAATCCGGCATTTGGAAGAAAATCTAGGCGTAAAACTACTCACCCGTGATCGAAATAACATCCAGCTCACCCCTGCTGGTGTGCGCTTTCAACGACATGCCGAAAGCATCGTATCGATGTGGAACGTGGCCAGACAGGAAACGGCTTTGGTGGACGAGAGTAAGATTTTACTCAGCATAGGAGGCGTATTTAGTCTTTGGGATACCGCCCTTATGTCCTGGTTGGGACAAGTTCGGCAAAACAGAACAGAGTTGGCACTAAGAGTGGAGGCCCTGGATGGGAACGCCATACTCTCGCGGATCAGCGAAGGCTCCCTTGATATGGGTTTTATGTTTGAAGCCCCAAAGATGCACCAGATGGAAGTGGCCGAATGTGGAGCAATTGAGCTGCTTATGGTATCGACTGCAAAAGAATTGTCCAGCGACCAGGCACTGCAGCGAGACGACTATATCCTGGTGGACTGGGGGACCGAATTTCTGGCCCATCATGCCAAACTCTACCCACACTACGCAGGCGTCAATCTACGGGTCAACCTGGGAAGGCTTGCCCTGGACCAGATAGTAAAATTTGGAGGAAGCGCCTACCTGGCCCAAGAAATGGTCGCACCCTATGTGAATTCCGGCATCCTACATCCTGTGACAAACGCCGACCCGATCCGTAGAGGCTTTTTTGCCCTATACAATACCACCAATCCCCGTTTGGACTTGCTGCGGAGTCTACTACTCCCAACTCCTGTCCATGAAGCAGTTTGTTAAACGAGGCCTGGATTGAAGGGGTAGGCTATCATTCCGTTACGCTTAGGGGCCTAATCCTTCTCGATCTTCGCCCAGGTGTCTCTCAATGTTACCGTACGATTGTACACGGGTTTATTACCCGCCTGATGCATGGGGTCCAGGCAAAAATACCCTTCCCGTTCGAACTGGAAACGCTCGCCGGGTTTGGCCTGCCCTAATGCCGATTCCACATAACACTGCGTTAGCGTACGTAGCGAATCCGGATTGATGTGATCCGTAAACTCTTTCCCGTCCTTACTGTTGTCTGGCGTCGGATGGGAAAACAGTCTATCGTATAAACGTACTTCCGCCTCAACGGCAGACTTGGCATCCACCCAGTGAATCACGCCCTTGACCTTTCTCCCCTCTGGATTCTTACCCAAGGTTTCGGGATCATGAGAGCAACGCAATTCAATCACATTGCCGTGACCATCCTTGATGATCTCGTCACACCGAATCACATAGGAACCGCGCAGACGCACTTCACCATCGGGTATGAGTCGCTTGTATTTCTTGGGCGGCACTTCTTCAAAATCGCTGCGATCAATATAGATTTCATTACTAAACGGGATATCGCGTTTACCCAATTCTTCTTTTTGCGGATGATTGGCAACAGACAAGACTTCGCTTTTGTCACTATCATACGTGGTTATCACTACTTTCAAGGGATGCAATACCGCCATGCGACGCTGTGCGTTTTCGTTGAGGTCGGTTCGGATACAGTCTTCCAACACCGCCATCTCGACGATATTGTCGGAACGTGTCACACCGATACGATGACAAAATTCGCGCACGGATTCAGGCGTGTAACCAGCGCGACGCAAGCCGGCTATCGTGGGCATACGCGGATCATCCCAGCCTTCCACAAAACCTTCGTCCACCAATTGTGTGAGCTTGCGCTTACTGGTGACCGTGTGTTCCAGTGTTAATCGAGAAAACTCTATTTGTTGTGGATGAGCAGGTGTTTGTAACTCGTCCAGGAACCAGTCATATAAGGGTCGATGATCTTCAAACTCCAGCGTACACAGGGAATGTGTAATGCCCTCAATCGCGTCTGAAATGCAATGTGTGAAATCGTACATGGGGTAGATGCACCACTCGGCACCGGTCTGATGATGGACCACGCCATGGCGTATACGATAAAGAGTGGGATCACGCATATTGATATTCGGTGAGGCCATATCGATCCTGGCGCGCAAGACTTTTTCGCCATCTTTAAACTCACCCTCTCGCATACGGCGGAACAAGTCTTTATTTTCTTCCACGCTGCGATCACGGTGCGGACTATTCTTGCCCGGCGTCTTCAGGGTTCCGCGATACTCGCGAATTTGCTCTGCAGTGAGATCGCACACATAGGCCTTACCCATCTCGATTAATTGCACGGCATAGCCATAGAGCTGCTCAAAATAGTCGGAAGCAAAATAGAGTCGATCGGCCCAATCGTATCCCAGCCAGCGCACGTCTTTCTGAATGGACTGCACAAACTCCACGTTTTCCTTGTGCGGATTGGTATCGTCAAAACGCAGATTGCAGGTTCCGTGGTAGTCCTCCGCGACGCCAAAATTCAGCACAATGGACTTGGCATGCCCGATGTGTAGATACCCGTTAGGCTCAGGCGGAAATCGTGTCGCCACCTTACCCTGGTTCTTGCCCGCAGCCAGGTCTTTGTCGATTTGTTGTCGGATGAAGTTTGAAGGCTTGGCGCGCTCGGAGTCAGTCATGTAAAACAGTCACCTTTTTGGCTAATTATTGGTCAACAAACCCCAGAAATTGGGGCAAGTTTTGCTCCATCTTGGAAGGGTGTCGATTTTACCTTATTCTCGCTTGTGAATAATACTCTGCCTTGATTAATTTGGAGGCAATTTCGATTTCTCGCCCGCATCCTGCATAATAGGGGTTTTACTCCAGCCGTGAAGGACCGAACATGCAGGATATGCAAGAAAAAGAGACCATGGACGTGAACAGCCTCTATCGGGAAGATACCTTCACCGACCGGGCAGCAGGAACCATTCGCAGACTAACCCCTGTTACGCCCGAAGGCAGTGAAGACGCGTCCCGCGCTACAATTTATATCGGGCAGGCCCAGATGCTGACACCGATGGGCGCAATCCCTTTAAATTTTGAAATTTCCGCCCGTTCGCTCAAAGAGGCGGTAGAAAATTTTGCTGATGAAGTGGAACACGCCGCCCAAGAGGCGCTGGATGAACTCAGAGAAATGCAGCGTGATGCCGCCTCGCAGATCGTGGTTCCAGGCCAGAGCAATCGTATCCAACTTCCCTAGCTACCACCATGCTTCAGTCTGAGCGCCTATCGTCCATCCATCCGTACGCAGTGCGTAGGGTGCATTGCCGGGGTTAGTCCCCACTAGTCCTCTGAAGGAATCGCTCCAGCCTGCAGAGGTAATGAAAAACCGCAAAACGGGCCTGCTTCGAAAGCCACGATCGGCTGCGAGTTGAAGCGCTACGGTAAATTTGTTCAACTGCCCTTTGCGATGATTGACTCGATCGTCGATCCAATCTGTTCCCACCTCCACCGCAAGATTTAGGTGGCGGGTGAAATAGATCACCGGACGAATCCCGCTACTGATCCACGTTAGCCTTGATTCGCCTGGCGTACCCCGTTCTTCTTCTCGATAAAGTAAGGCCCACTGAAAAGACCAGATTGGCGTGGCCTCATAGTCTAAAACATGATTGATTTCCACGGCCCTCGCCCGCTCCAGATCCCAACCCTGATCTTCTCGCACCGAGTTAGGATTAAAATCGGACTGGGTGATGCTTGCGCCAGTCTGATAAAGCGCGGCAGCGGTCCCTTTAAATCGACTAAAACGATAATCCAACCAACCACCCAAGGCCTGCCCCCACTTGCCACCGTAGTTCAATCCCTCCATCGGATGTCGGGCAGCGACCTGCCCCCATAAGGTACCGTTCAGGGAGGAAGACAAGTTCAGCTGTTTTAAACGAATATCCAACACAGTATTATTGATGAGGTAATCAGAATTGGAAACAGTAAATCGGTCCTCGTTTCTAAAGACAGCAAGATCCAGTTGGCTTGATCCAAGTCTGAAATTTTCCAGTCCTAAGGCGGCATGGGAGTTCTGACCCGGATTCAACCAGAAGTGATTCATAATATGGATAGACTTGCGTTGATAATAGCGTCGCCCTATCCACAATTGTGCCTCACGAGGCAACAGGCCCTCATAGACGAAATAGACTTGTGCAATATGCCCTACTGTAAAATCACTCGTTTCACCTTCATTTTTAAATCCATCGAACATGAATACCGATTGAATTGAGCTGTCACTTGATTCCACTTTTGGAAGTGAGTGCCGGTAATTCAACTGTAACTCCGCGTTGAAATCGGGTTCGTTACCGAGTCTGTATTTGGCTCGGGCTCCTGGGGCCTGAAACTTTGCCTGTGTAGCCCCCTGGTCACTCGTGCCCATGCTGCCTCGAAAATATCCGTGATAGCTTAGCTCTTCAGACATTACAGCCGCTGCATCATTCACTCGCAGTAGCAATGCAATGCCAACGGCCAATACCGGAAATTTGTTGGTCCTGTTTGAAAAACCGACCATTAGCCAATCGCCTTACTTTTTGTTAGTAGATCGCGGCGACCTGATTTACGTTCGTCTTTGTCACCAACTCTGAAGGTACCGAAATTACACGAGGGACCTTTTTTTTATTCAACAGATCAAGTGCGGCCTGCACTCCCACCTTGCCACAGGTGGGATAGGTAAAACTGGCACTCTGCTCTCCCGCCAAAATCGCTTCCTTTGTTTCAGGGAGATAGTCTATACCCACGATATGCTTACTGGCCGGGTCTACGCCAAACTTCTTAATCGCTAATCTGGCACCCGAGGCCATGGCATCATTCTGGGCATAGATGGCATCGAAAGGCTCCCCTTGCCGCAAGAGTTCTTCAACCACCAAGGCGGCCTGCATTCGATCATAATTGGCGACTTTACTCAGCAGCGTTATACCTGGATAGTCTCGTATTGCCTTGAGAAAACCCTCTTTTCGTTTTGTTGCCGTTGAAGTAGTCACAACCCCCTCCAGCATTAACACCTTGCCCTTACCATTCATCTTTTTAGCGAGAAAGTGAGCGGCATTCTTGGCGATGTGAAAATCGTCGGGGCTAATGAAAACATCGAAGTCATCGTTTTCGAGTCTTCGAGTCAATGACACAATCAGTACGCCCTGACTACGCAACTGCCTCACTAGCTTAGCGACCGCTTTAGGATCTCTAGGGGCTAAAAACAGTAGCTTGGCCCCCTTGCTGACCATGTTTTCGATATCAGAAATATTCTGGGCCACACTGCCACCCGCGTCACTGCTTACAAATTGTAAATTGGGATATTTTTTCAGTTCGGCCCTAATCTCTTCCACCTGAGCCGCGCGCCATTGATTTGACATATTGTCTTCGGGAAATCCAATAAGAATGTTTTGTTCACTCGAATGGCTTACACCGGTGACCAATCCGACAGCTAACAATATGATGAGTGCACACAACCGAATCTTCATCGAAAAAGGTATGAATTCCACAGAATGATCTCTACCAATAATTTCGCCTAGACACCCCTACACCGCCATTATAGGCTAGAATTACTCACTATACAGTCAGACCAGCGACAATATTCTAACGAAAAAAATGAGGTAATAGCAGCTGACAGGTTTCAGGAGTCACACGGTGTTTTAATTTGGAAACACAAGGGACTTCAGGGATTTTCAATTGATCGTGTCTCTGTACAGACTTATATAGATATTATTTGTAAGTTTATTGTTTTCAGCGAGTTTATAAATGACGAAACCAGTTCCACTGCAAACAATCATAAGCATCTTTACGGTTACCACAGTGCTGTTTACCTTGATTGCAGCGGGTGTTGCCATTAACAATGCGCTGAATACTCTTTACATGGATCAAGTAACACGAGATTTCAATCACTCCTTGTCGACTTTTCAAAGTCGAGTTTCCCACTCTAAAAGTGACTTGGAAAGTGCTTTGAACTTTACGTCAAAAGACGAATTGATGGTATCTCTGGCCTATTTCATCAGCGAATATCAAAGTGAAGAGCGTTTAAAAAACTCCTTAGATGGAGAAAAGAAAAAAGCTGCCCTGATCTTACGGCCTCAGTTACAATCAAGCTCTATCAGCAGTTTCGCATTTTATTCAAAAAACGGTGATTTGATCGCTTATGCAATACGAAGTCCGCAGGCTATCCGGACGGGTATCGTTTCAAAGGCACAAGAAACAAGCAGCATCCAGGAATGGGAAACAGAAAATTTCTCCAGAGCGTGGAGGCTAAGTAACACAAAGCCAGATATACCGCTATCTCTGCATTTATTGGAACAATTTGAAAGCCGCCCTGATACAAACGATATAGAAGTGGAATTGAGCGAAAATGGGTCAATCAAACTACAAAGAGCTCGCAAAATCACCCGAGGCACACTGAGTGGAAAACCAGAATCTGTCGGTTTCTTACTGGCCTCCGCACACTTCGATTCAGTTTTTTTTGAAAACCTGTCTCATATTGGTCGAGTGAATTTTAGCCTGGAAAATCCGGGTGACCATTTAGTCGCATCTGAGCTAAGATTCGCGAAACCAAATCGAGTAATTACCGACGTACACATAGACTCTAACTCCCTGACTGACATGGAAAATAAAGTGCAGGCCGTATTCTTATGGCCGACGGCAAATGCTGATAGACACCTAACGCTGAGCGCAAATAAGGAAGAGTTGACAAAGGCCATCAGCACCACTGCCGATCAATTAATCTATATGTTTGTACTCTTAGCGATTTCCATGATTTCAATTGGGATCTTCGTTTTAAACCATTTTATTAGAAAACCAATCTTTCAACTGATCGATTCGGCAAAACAACCTGATAGTAACAAAAACGCAGGCTTTCCACTCAGCAAGATTAACAAGGAATGCGCCGACTTGGGACAAGTGCTTAACACAATGGTTGGCACCATATCCAAGCGTGAACAGGAACTCAGTCAAAGTGAAACACAGCTGCGAAATTCCCAACGTATGGCCAAACTGGGGAGCTGGGAGATCGATCATGTTGCAGACAACATAAAATGGTCAGATGAAACCTATCGGCTCTTTAATCTAGACCCTAGGCATTTCACGCCCACCTCGGATTCCTTTCTCAAACTGGTGCCAATTGATGAGCGCGAAGCACTTCAGAATGCGCTGATGAAGGCCATATCCCAAAAAACTCCTTTCGACAAAGTTCACCATGTCAATATCAACACGGGAGAAACACTAACGGTTCGCGCCTACTCAGAAACCAGCTATGACGGCAATGGACAACCGCTAATCACTCATGGCATGGTTCAGGATATTACGGAACAGACGCAAAAAGATGAGCAGCTCAGACGCTCTCAGAAAATGGACGCCCTAGGAAAATTGACTGGCGGGATTGCCCATGACTTCAATAATGTTCTCACTATCATTATGGGCTTTTCCTCCATACTCCGCCACACGCTAAAAAAAGATACAGAAGAGTATGGTTATGTCACATCCATATTGACTGCGGGTGAGCGTGCCTCCAAGCTTACCTCCAAGCTTCTTTCTTTTGCTCGCACCGAACCCACCGCACCCGATTTAACAGATATTAATGCACTACTAGAAAGTGAGCGCAATATGCTTGAAAAAACGCTCACGCCTCGTATTCAAATCAAGTATGAGCTAGCAGAAAATATCTGGCCGCTAAAACTGGAGCAGAGTGAGTTACAAGATGCCCTGCTAAATATGTGCATCAATTCTATGCATGCCATGCCCGATGGTGGACACCTGATTGTTAGCACCCAAAATGTTGAACTCTCAGAAATCGATGCGTCCTCTATGGGAGTGGAAAAAGGAAAATATGTATTGTTATGCATCAGTGATACTGGAGTTGGGATGACACCTGACGAGATACAACACATTTTTGACCCCTTCTTCACTACCAAAGGACAAAAAGGGACTGGGCTAGGAATGACCCAAGTGTATGGATTTGTGCAACGTAGTCGAGGAGCTATTAAAATTTTCTCACAGCCGAACCAGGGTACCCGCGTATCTGTCTTTCTACCACAAGCCATCTTAGATAAGCCAGAATACAACTCTATCGCACCAGAAACAATGGGAGATTCGCTGGCAGGAGATGAGACGATTCTCGTCATTGATGATGAAAAAGACCTACGATGCCTGGAATACAAGATTCTCAACAATGCAGGTTATCGCGTCCTCACAGCAGAAAGTGGCGAAGACGCCCTGAAGATCTTAGAACGTGAGTCGGTCGATCTGGTCATTAGCGACATCATCATGCCAAACATGGACGGGTATCAAGTGGCCTATCTGATTCAAAGTAAATTTCCGGATCTACCCATACAGTTGGTAAGTGGCTTTACAGAAGAACAGGTGGGAGGGAGAAACGAACAATTATATCGATCTCGTCTTCAAAAGCCCTTTGACTCAGTTACTTTACTCACTAGAGTGCGAGAATTGTTTGCTGAGAAAAGGCAGCCGATAAACGAAGAAAAAAATACCGAACTCGAAGTGTAGTCAGGGCTCACTGCTCTAAACGCTCGCTCGATATATGAAGTCGCGATTTGCCTACCCTACAGTGGGTGCTACCGAATCTGGATAGAAATTGCTTACGCGTCACACTGATTCGTTTCAGTGCATAGCCGCCTTTTTTGTAGATGTGAGAGCTTCTTGATTTCGGCTTCGCGTTTTGCCGCAGCGCTTCGTGTAGAGTGCTTTTCCATATAAACCAGCTTCACCGGTCTCCTGGCCCGGGTATAACGCGCACCCTTCTTGTCATCCATATTGTGCTCATCGACCCGTCGCTGTACATCGCGACACAGACCGGTGTAGTAGGTCTGATCAGCGCAGTGAACAATATATATGTACCAGTGGGAAGACTCGGATTTACTCATCAGTTTCAGTATAATACACAAACAGATGTTTAACGACTATGAAAATCAATATCTTATGACAGAATCCCAAGATCAGAACCTGGAACGTCACAAACTTAATCTGGAAACCGGGCAAATTACCTGGAAAGAACTGGAGCGTTTCTTTGCCCGTGGTGTATTGATTGTTATCAATAGCGAACTAGATTTAGTCAATGCTGCCCAAGCCTTTTCCCTCGATGACAAGGAAACCGTGGAAGACTGGATCAAAACCGGCTTGGTTGTTCGCGCTCATGATGAACATGCAAAAAAATGGAATCAAACGCAAGCCCACTTTTGGTCAGTTGTGGTCGCGCCCTGGGTTCTAGTACAAGAGATTACGGTTCAATAAGGCACTTCCAGACAGCGGCATAAAAACTTCATCATAGGTGCGGTTGCCTGAAACGACTTTTCCACTTCCTTAATAAATTTCGGACTCGTCACCAAAGACTCATCTGCCTCCTGCATCAGGTAAAAGCTTTTACGTTTCAGATCTTCGATATAGGGATGATCTTTGGCAAAGCCTTGTGGGGGCCGGCTCAAGCCGTCACCCTGTACACCACCAAAACGTTGCTTGATTTTTCTATCATTGATAACAGTCTCCCAAGATTTGGGAAATACATCTATCATTTGCCTGATCTTGTGTAGTTCTGGATTTGGCGGCATCCATAAACCGCCCCCGAAAAAAACATTCTTGGGTTCCAAGTGAACATAAAAACCTGGCGCATGAGCATCCTTACCCTGCTCATGTCTAAACTGACAACCCACATTTTCTTTATAGGGTGTTTTCACTTTGGAAAAGCGAGTATCTCTATAAATTCGAAACATGGAGCCACCATTTCGACGTGTATCGACCCTGAAATGTGGTGATATTTTTCGCAACGGTTCTTCCATCACTGAAATAAATTCGATCATGGGCTCTACAACGCTTTGTAGATAGCGTGGTTTGTTATCGTTAAACCAAGTTTTATTATTATTTTTTTTCAGCTCACGTAAAAATTTAAACAAATCCTTCGGAAACCCCGGGAAGCCTGCCATCACTTTCCTCCTATTCGGTCACCAGTATAAACAGCACGCCGGTAACCATCAATACTCCGGCGCTCAGATTTTTTGCTAGACGTGGTTCCTTAAAAAACAGTGCGCCGAAAATAATTCCAAATAGTAAACTCGTGCGCTTGACAGTAATGAAATAGGCCACCTCTACCTTGGCAATCGCTATAAAATGGGTCACAACCATGGCGGCCATCAAACCCGCGACTAGAATATGGCTGGCATAACTATGTGTTAACACCTTCAATGAGGCAGGATTATATAATAAGGCAATAACAATAATTGCAAAGCCAATCACCACAAAATACGTGGGTCCAAATATTTCTGGTGTGGTGTACTGCATGGCGGCTTTACTCCCCACCGAAGTCAAACTATAGACCACAGCCGCCATCAGCATTTTCCGGGACCCCGTCTCCTTAAACACGGCTTTGAAGGGATCGAGCCAATGAGTATGTTCCGTGTCTGTGTTCAACAAATAGGTTCCCAATACAACAACCAGTATTCCCGTTGCACCGAGTAAAGAGACAGATTCGTCGAGGATCAGATAGCCAGTCAATATATTGATCACTGGCGTGAAAGCCAGATAAGGCACCGTAAGATGTAACGGAGAATCGCGAACGGCTGTCACATACAGCCACATGGCCAATAACTCCAACGGAACCATTAGGCCCATCCACAAGATGAAGCCCTTTTCCAAAGGCGGCATAGGATTAATAAAGAAAAGAGGTAAAAGCAAAATACCAGAAATACCAAAACGAACAATCAAAAGCTCCAGACTGGTGTAGTTCAGGAATAGGTGTTTTTGTGCCGCATCGGCCGAGGCGAGACAAAACGCAGAGATCAGCGCAATAAGGAACCAGTCCATGGGAATATTCACATTCTTTAGGAGTCGAAAGGCCTAATTTTTTCAGTGTAAATGAATTAACCCAGACTTGTCAGGTTAAAAAAAAGTAGATCTTGCCGAAATAGTCTAGGTAACACGACTGTTTACGAGAAAAATGCCAAGAAAACAAGGCGTGAGGTAAAGCCAATGGATATTTCTGCGACCGCCCTAATTATGATGGGCTATCAGAATGATTTTCTTTTGCCATCAGGGGCTCTTTATTCGGAGGTGGCAGAATCTTCGTCTGTAGAAAAACTCAAAAACAATACCGTTGAACTCGTCAACCTGGTCTACGAACTCCCCTTACCCATACTCTTTACCCCCATGTCCTTCAGTCGGAATTTTCAGGAGTTACCTGCCCGAGTCGGCTTTGCCAACACCATTCGAGGAAAAAATGCCTTATTGCGCGATTCCTTTGGCGAAGAAACATCGGTTGAATTGACTCAGTTCGGACAACGCATTGTGGAGATGAAGGGTAAACGCAACTACAACGCGCTGAACCATACAAAGGTTCTAGACTTTATAGCAGATCAGAACATTGAGAATATTGTCTTGGCTGGTTTGTACACATCTATTTGTATAGACAGTACCGCACGAGCTGCCTCCGATTTGGGATTAAATGTGGTTGTGCTTTCAGACTGTACCCTGTCTCGTACTGTATTTGAGCAAAAGTTTTACTGCGAGCATATCCTTCCTTTGTATGCCCAGGTGATGGACAAATATCAGTTCGTCCATGAACTACAAATGGCAGCCTAAACATTGCGCATATGATCTGCCGTTTTCCACAATGACTGAATAAGATGCGATTTCATTAGCGGATCGTCTACGCCCATATCTTCCATCGCCTTTTCCATACACAACATCCAGGCATCCCGCTCTGCCTCTGCAATTTTGAACGGTAAATGCCTGGCGCGTAGTCGGGGATGACCGTATTCCTGCATATAGAGCGACGGACCTCCCAACCAGCCAGACAAGAATTTATAGAGCTTATCTCGTGAACCCGTCAAATCGGCGGGATGTAAACGCCTGATTCCCTGCGCTTCTGGCAGCGTGTCCATATAGTCGTAGAAACGGTCGACCAGCTCCCGCACCGCTGCATCACCACCCAGTTTGTTATAAGGGGAAAGGGATTCATTAATCATAAAGCCTAATTTTTCACCATTAATTTCATCTGCCAACAAACCCGTCTTTTCACTTCCATTCGTCAAAAACACTGGTAAACTGGCCGCCGCTAAACCGCGAGCTTGCACGCTAGAACAAGCCCTATTTACAAGGAGTTGTTTTCTAAATGATTTCCATCTCTCACCGTATTTCCCAGGAACTCAATGTTCGTCCGGAGCAGATCGAAGCTGCCACAAAATTGCTGGACGAAGGTGCGACTGTGCCATTTATCGCCCGTTATCGCAAGGAGGCCACCGGGGGTTTAGATGATACCCAACTGCGTGATTTTCAAGAGCGTCTGATCTATTTACGTGAATTGGACGAAAGACGTGAGACAGTGCTGCGCAGTATTGAAGAGCAGGGAAAATTGAATCCTGAGCTGCAAAAACAAATACTTGAGGCCGACACCAAGACCCGACTGGAAGATCTCTATCGTCCCTATATGCCTAAGAGACGAACCAAAGCACAGATCGCCCGTGAGGCAGGCCTGGAGCCCCTGGCCTATGCCCTGCTGAAAGATCACAGTCTTGTCCCAGAAAGTGAGGCAGAAAAATTTCTCGACGCGGAAAAAGGCGTAGATTCGGTAGAGACCGCACTGGAAGGCGCACGTCAAATCCTGATGGAAGACTTTGCGGAAGACGCCGAGCTAAGTCAGCAATTACGTGACTATGTTTGGGAAAACGCTATGCTGCAGTCTCAAGTGATTAAAGGCAAAGAAGAAGAAGGCAATAAGTTTTCTGATTACTTTGATAACGCACAATTACTCAAAACAATCCCCTCACATCGTGCTTTGGCCATGTTTCGTGGCCGCACAGAAGACGTGCTAAAACTGGAGCTGGTTTTCAAAATGCCCGAGGGTGAGTATCAGGCGCTGGGAGACCATGAGCATGGTATTTCTCGCGTCGCCGAGCGGTTCAAAATCGATTCATCCAATAGCTGGCTGTGGGAAACAGCACGCTATGCCTGGCGACTTAAATTTGCGATTCGGCTCTCAACCGAGCTTAAAGTGATACTACGCGAAAATGCGGAAAAAGAGGCCATCCATGTCTTTGCCAATAATTTAAAAGACTTGCTCCTGGCAGCGCCTGCCGGCGCACGTACTACATTGGGACTGGATCCCGGTTATCGTACAGGGGTCAAAGTGGCCGTGATCGATAAGACGGGGAAATTGGTGGATACCGCCACCATCTATCCGCATGCACCACAAAATCAATGGGACCGTTCCCTGCATACACTCGCAGCTCTTTGTGAGAAACACGCCTGTGAATTGATTGCCATAGGTAACGGCACCGCATCCCGGGAAACCGAAAAGCTTGCCAATGATCTATTAAAAATGTTGCCGAAGCAGAAACTCGCAAAGATTGTCGTATCTGAGGCAGGGGCATCGGTCTATTCGGCCTCCCAACTGGCAGCAAATGAATTTCCTGAGCTGGACGTTTCCCTACGAGGCGCGGTTTCCATTGCACGTCGACTACAAGATCCCCTCGCTGAACTCGTCAAGATAGATCCTAAGTCCATTGGTGTCGGCCAGTATCAACATGATGTAAACCAGAGTGCGCTATCGCGAGAATTGGATCATGTGGTGGAAGACTGTGTGAACGCGGTGGGCGTGGATGTGAATACCGCGTCACCGAGTCTTCTTGCCTACGTGTCGGGACTCAGTCAAAGCATCGCAAAAAATATTGTCTCTTATCGCGATAAGCATGGTGCCTTTAAATCCAGAGACGAAATTAAGCAAGTCCCCAGACTGGGGGACAAGGCCTACGAACAATGTGCCGGGTTCCTACGTATACCCAATGGCTCCAATCCTCTGGATGCCAGCGCAGTTCACCCCGAGGCATATGAAGTAGTCAACCGAATCTGTGAAGTATCCGGAAAATCCGTGCAAAGCCTCATCGGAGATACCGCGTTTCTGAAAAGCGCCAATGCCTCACACTATGTGGATGAGAAATTTGGTGAACCAACCGTCAGAGATATACTGCTAGAACTGGATAAACCTGGCCGAGATCCCAGACCTGAATTCAAATCAGCCACATTCAAAGATGGCATCGAAAATCCAAGCGACTTGAAACCCGATATGATTTTGGAGGGTGTGGTTACCAATGTGACCAATTTTGGTGCATTCGTGGATATCGGTGTTCATCAGGATGGACTGGTCCATATCTCCGCCCTTTCCGAGCAGTATGTCAAAGACCCCAGGCTGGTTGTTAAAACGGGAGACGTGGTTAAGGTAAAGGTGATAGAGGTAGATCTACAGCGAAAACG
>JAOUPJ010000280.1 GCA_029879945.1 Gammaproteobacteria bacterium | reverse complement strand
ACCTAACCCTCTCTCAACTCGCTATACATTTTGAGGGAAGACTAGATGGGCACATCGACTTATGAGTTCTCGCTGACACAGAATTTTGAACACCCTCACGCGATCATGTTTAACAACATTATATCCATTGCTCCACCAATCCGGGGCAGTATCATTTTCATACCATGATTCCCACGGTTGTACTACGATCCCATATCGCGGTAAAGAAATTTTTATTAACCCGAATTTTGGATATTTTCGAATAATAGATTCTCGACAATCTTTAATACCGCCAATATTAATTTCCGGTGTTATATCTCTTGCCAATGTTTTCAAGGCGTTTTCAATTTCAGAACAAGCTAATAGAATAATTTTACCAAACTCATCAGAAAAAACAGAATAGTGAGACTTGGTAGGCTCTATGTAACGAAAACACTTTTCAAGATCACTCTCCAAAATTCTAAAAAAGTTCCAATGCGGATAATTCGAGTTCAAGTTGTTCTCTCTAAGAGGTTAGCACCCATAGTAGCACTATAACGGTACTAGTTATTTGTTTTCCTTCTCTAACTTCGCAATGCATTTATCTTTAAATTCTGTTGGCATATTTGGATAAATATAATAAGGATCACCTGTTTCCTCGTCATATCCCATGATTCCTATGGGTTTAACCTGGGAGGTCCACAGCGTTTTACAATAATTGTAATGATCGTGCCGATCCCAATTTCTAATACATGAAAACAATGAGGAAACAAATATTCCTAACAGAAAAGCCATACCCAAGTAGCCTTTAAAACTTTCATACATGTTTTTTCACCAGCCAGCCTAACGACCTGAATGAGGCGCGTGCGACCAAGAGCGTGGCCGATTTTTTGCGCTACAATTCGCAACGCGAATAGCGCAAAAAAAGGACCGCGGTCGCAGGTCGCCTCGATTCAATTGTTAGGTGAACGTTCGGGCTATTCCTACTAACATATTAGGTGATGTAGTTCTTTTGCAACATTGCAATCCATATTCTGAGTAATCTCTGCTCTCTCTTCTGATACTACATCATCTACTGTGAACCACTCTTTATCATTTCCGGCACCGTCAAACTTTGTAGAAGTGATAACTGTGTATTCTCCGCCATATTTTTTATGATAGTACACATCCAACATAGCTTCTTTTTTATACCCAACAACCACATCATCAGCAGTGTACCACTTCCTATCTGGCCCCTTTAAATAATCGATGTATTTTATGTCTTTTTCTGATTCGTCTATTTTAGTTATCCTGTAACGACTCACATAATTTTTATAATCAAATGGGGAAAAATATCCTTCCGATATTTCTCCCACTATGTCTTTACCATTTTCATGGGTACTCTCATTGTCCACTCTCCAGCTGCTCAAATAGGACCCGTAGATGTATTTATAGTCATTACTACCCCTCACACCATCCCTATAACTAAAGAACCCAAGCCTATCGTCTTCTGTTTCGGCTATTCCATCCTCTCCTCGACTATAGTACGCTTTATATTTTACACCATCTGATTCCACAAATTTAAAATAGGTGTCCAACTCAAGAACTCCCGACTCGTTAGAGCGAAATGTTCTTGAAATTGTCCCAGACGAAATATCTATATCAGTTATGCTCTCAGTTTTCTCTACCAATTTTACTCTTGGCTCTAATAAACTGAAACCGTCCTCACCATTATATTCCGCACCCTCTTCTGATACGTACACTTCCTCAATCTCAAGATTCGCTTTCTGGTAATTTTTGATTACGAGAAACCAGTAATATTGTCTATCGAACACATCCCCACCAAGCAAACCACCCAAACTACACTGCATGACTTTTAGATCAACTTCTGGACTATAGTCTTGACAAAAAGAACTTAGCTTATCGTCTAGGGTAAACCAAATGCCGTCTTTTCCTGGTGAATCATAATTTTTCCAAAAATAGGGTGTATCTGAACTCTTAACAGAGTAAAATTCTACAGAATCATCATTTGTAAAAAATTTGTCGTCAGGTCCTTGAGGTGTTTTCGTCGATTCATAAAACACTTCAACAAACTTTTCCGTCGAATCGGTTTTCATAATTGCTGTAACGTCATCAAACTGCCGCAGCTTTTTATCTTGCTCGGTCTCTTTTTCGGAGCAAGATATGGCAAACAATGCAAGAATGAGTGTTAAAATCTTTTTTCTTAGTCTAATTCTCAATTTTTGGTACCATTTTAGCTTTTTTAGTCCATCTTAAGACAAAGCACTTAAGTGTATATTTTTCGCCAACATCGTTCACCTAACGCCGAGCTAAGCTGCCTGCGACCAAAAGCGGTGACGAAGCGTGTGCGAAAATGGCGAAGCCTTCGCACAAAGCGAGGCCCGCGATCGCAGGTCAGCTTTAGCGTTTAGTTGGGCTGCTGTTGAACCCTCATTTAGTACTCACAACCCATATCGCGTATCTCTGTGAAAAACGCGCCTCTCCCAAGCTTCAGGCTCCAAATAAACTGATTGATGATAGAACCCGATAAACTCAGAACGAGAATAATAGAGCCGCTTGTTCAGGATCGAAACCAATTAAACTCAATCACTCGTCGATCCAGACCAATTCCTTTAGGAAAAGTACTCTTCTCTAAATTATTGCGCCTATCAAAGCTAGTCACACGCTCGATACGAGAATATTTCGCTTTCCCTAAATATCACTCTATTTAGTGGACAAGTTCTCTTGACTTGGCTTCAACCGTGCCTCTCGAACAGTTAGACAGAAAATTTCTCGTGCTCACTAAAAAACCAATAAACAATCTCAGGGCTACTCAGTTTTACGGTATTTTTGAGATATCTGCTTCCACTGATACATTTTCGAATAGACCTGTAGGCCCTGCGTCTACTGTGAGCATGAAAAAGTAACCAAGAATAAGACTCCGACCCATGATGCCCCGCTGGACTCCAAAATAAATATTTTCGTTTAGTTCTCGATAGGGCCTTGGCAGCACAACGGCCTGAATGAGGCGCGTGCGACCAAGAGCGTGGCCGACTTTTTGCGCTACAATTCGCAAAGCGAATAGCGCAAAAAAAGGACCGCGGTCGCAGGTCGCCTCTATTCAATTGTTAGATGCCCCTTCGAGCCTCAAAAAGAACAGACATCTTAAGACCGCTCTTAGGGTGAACTGGCTCTTGTACTACTAATTCTTCAAACCCAGACCGTTCAAATAGCAATCTCCAACTATCGATCGTTCTAAAATACCACGGTGCCGGCTCAACAAATTCTTCGCTAAATCCATCCCAATTCCCCTCTCGCCATCCATCTTTATAACTATTTGAAACCGACGCTACTTCTGGGTGTAATGTTTGGACTATCATGAAGCCCTTAGGAGCGAGATTATTCAATGAATGACGGACTACATTTTCAACCGAATCTTTTCCCAACAACGAAAAATTGCTGACAATGACGTCAAAATTCTCCGGAAAACTCTCTGTAGAATAATCTTCATAAGAAAGCTCCAAAAATTTCCCTCCAGACTCTTCTACATAATCTCGAAAATCTGGTACAACATCAATCCCAGTACAACTGACATCTTTGATGCTTGTTTTCAATACTTCTCTAATTAGCCATCCTTCGCCACAACCAATATCCAAGAGATTCTTCGGCTCTTTTTTAATGACCGATTCCAATATAGCCTGATTAGTAGAAGCAACCCTTGATTCTATTTCACCGTTAGCAATTGCCTTTACCCAGGGGGTAGCATTTTTTCGCCACGACTCGACAATTACTCGCTCTAGTGATTTTTCCATTTAAAACTCGTATGGGCATCTAACGGCTTGAATGAGGCGCCGGCGACCAAAAGCGCGGATTTACTTTTGTGCGATAATCGCGTAGCGATTTAATGCACAAAAGAAAGCCCGCGGTTGCAGGTCGCCTCTATTCTATTGTTAGCTGCCCGTGATACCTAAGTTCTTTAAATACACATCGAAAAAATTTACGATTCTTTCTCGGGCATCCATGGTAGCACTTTCATTGTATTTAGTATTTGACACCCAGCTTAATATCTTAAATATCCAGCTACTATCTTCAGAATCATGTTGATTCATAAATCCGTGGCCCGCCCCTTCATATTCTTTGATATCATGAGGAATCTTATATTCGCTTAACGCTTCCTCAAGCTTGGCTGCTTCTCCCTTTAGTGTAGGATCTTCTTTCCCATAGCTCGCCACAATCGGACAAGATCCTTCCAATTTAGGCCAACCCCAATCAGCAACAGCCCCATAGTTCGCCGCCACAGCTGAATAACCATGATTGGGAGCTAACGCCAAAGCGAAACCTCCACCATAACAAAAACCAACTATTCCAACCTTACCAGTACAGTCCACTTGCGCTTCTAGCCAAGTTTTTACTGAAGCAATATCATCAAACACTCGCCCCTTATCACCCTTCACAAGGTCTCTCATCGTCTTGACAAGGCAACTTACACGACCTCCCCAGTGAAATAGATCTGGCGCTACTGCCATATAACCTTCTTGTGCCAACCACCGAGCCTGATTCCGTAAATCTTCGGTCATTCCTAAGGCATCATGAATAATGACAACCCCCGGCCACGGGCCATCCCCTTTTGGCTTAGAGACGAAAGTAGGAATATCACCTTTTTCGTTTGGAATGGAAATCAAAGACATCGTTTAGTTTCTTAGGAATACGAATTATCGGGCAGCTAACGTCGCGCTAAGCTGCGTGCGACCATAAGCGAGGCCGACTTTTGCGCTACAATTCGCAACGCGAATAGCGCAAAAAAAGGACCGCGGTCGCAGGTCAGGTTGAGCGCATTGTTAGTTG
>JAOUPJ010000047.1 GCA_029879945.1 Gammaproteobacteria bacterium | reverse complement strand
CTCGAATCGTGATAGCCTCTCTGTGGATATGGCACAAGGCCAGGGAGACTATCTGGAGTCACTGGCAGTGATCATGAAAATCACAGAGCAAGACAGAGATTCATTCTATAAGCTAACGCAGCAGAATTATGAGTCTATTGCATTGGATTCTGGCGTAGAAGCCCAACAAATGCTCTCGGCATTGGATGAAGTTTTACGGAAAGACAACACTCTCTCGGTCTACATCCAATAGACCTGTACCTTTCTAAAGGTTGTAATCCCCGATAGGCTTTGCTTATCGGGGATTTTTCATTATAAACTGAGCTCCAATTGTGGAGTATTAGTGTGCGGTTTCTTTCTTTGAATCTATTTCGCTTTTTCTTTTTGATGGCTGGCGTGTTCATTCATATTTCTACGCTCTACGCCGTTGAGAAGACGAACAGTATTGAGGCGCTTTTTAAAGAATCCCGATTCGATGAAGCAGTAAAGGCTTCGTCTTCATCTGCTCATCCCTTGAATGCACTAATCATGAAGGCCAGAGAAAAAAAACTGGCTCAAGCGCCCATGTGGCAGGCGCTTGGGCGTTATCAAAAGGGTCTTTCTGGCGTTGTTAGCCAGGTGGATGATGCTCATTTCTTCCTTTCCGATCTGGGAAAGACTGATTCTGCCAAGGAGCTGGAAGCGACGCTGGCCAGTTTTTATTCCCCAGTCTTGATTGAGCCTACAAAACATATATCGCAATGTCGATTTGTGGCCCGTTTCCGGTGGTTGAATGAACAACTGGATTTGGAAGCGTTTGGAATCAAGACGGAAAAATGCGAAGACTATGAGCTTTACCGCAGCTTGATGAAAGGCGACACGGCGACTGTGATATTTCCCGCGTCTCACCCCAATGGGCCTTCTTCCATGTTTGGCCATACCCTGCTTCGCATCGACAAAAAGGGCCAAACCCGCGCCACAAGAATGCTGGGTTATAGTATTAACTACGCGGCGCAAGTCGATCCTAATGTCGGTTCATTTAACTACGCATTTAGGGGACTATCGGGAGGCTTTCCCGGAAAATTTTCTGTCATCCCCTATTACACCAAGTTGCGCGAATACTCTCAGATGGAAAATCGAGATATTTGGGAATACACACTAAAGTTGTCACCCGAGGAACTGGATTGGGTGTTGTTGTATGTGTACGAAATCGGTCCCAGCTATTTTGAGTACTATTTTTTTACCGAGAACTGCTCCTATCACTTGCTATCATTGCTGGATGTTGCCTTTCCGGATAAGCCCTTAACCGACAACTTTACTGGTTGGACTATCCCGGTCGACACCCTTTCGCTGCTACAAAGGCGAGGATTGATTTCAAAGGTAACATTCCATCCTTCCAAGGCGCGAGAAATTCGATTCAGGCGCAAACAACTCAATGATGCCGAAAATAGATTGGCTAATCACATTTACTCAAATGGTGTGGTGGATAGTGCAAAGCGTGAGTTGGATAGCTTGCACCCGGAGAGACAGGCTAAGGTACTCGATCTGGCAAGTGACTTTCTACGATATCAAAAACTCAGTCTGGTTGATAAATTTGATGATGGAAAACTGAACCAGGCGGAACGGGAAATTCTTCTCACTCGGAGTAAGCTGGGTGTTAAAAGTGAAGCACTGGACATTCCTGCGCCTGACCGTCAACCACAGCAAGGACACAAGACCGCCCGCATGAGGCTACAAGGCGGCCGTGTTGGCGATAACAATTTTTTGGAACTGGCCTGGAAACCTGCTTATCATAGCTTGATCGACCCCAGTGAAGGCTATTCACGAACTGCAGCAGTGGGGTTTTTCAATATTGCTGCTCGATATGAACAGGAGAAAGGAGGATTGCAACTTCAGCATGTGAAATTGATAGAGCTAACCTCCCTGGAACCACGAGACTCCTTTTTTAATCATTTCTCCTGGAATGTTCTTTTGGACTGGCAAAGACAGGCGTTATCACAGCTGGAATCAAGCGGTATTTATGGCGCACGTACAGGTGCTGGGCTTTCGTTTGATCTTACCGAGAGTGAGAAATGGGTGATCTATTCATTTTTCAATGCCAAGCTTAGTGCATCCAGCGCATATGGAGATGGATACGCCGCGTCGCCTGGGCTATCTGTCGGATTTATTGCTGAACCTTTTTCTATGTGGCGGATACATCTGGATGCTTATTACTTTCAGAATGTGCTTGATAAGGACATGATAGAGAGTGGACTAACGATCACACAAGGGGTTGCACTCACGCCTACACTTAGCCTGCTTATCGAAGCCAAAAAAACCAAGTTCTTCGTTAAAGAGGAAGAGCTATCTATCGGACTAAATTGGTATCATTAAGCACTGTTCAGTGAAGCAAACTCGCCATCTTCGCTCGATAGCGATTCACGATGGGGCCACCGTTACCCAGGATCTTAAAAATAGACACCATGGCAGTGCGAGCGGCACCTTCTTTGTAGTTCTTGTCGGTCTGTAATACCGCAAGGAAACTGGCCAGCGCGTTTTCGTAGTCTCCGTCCAGCACATAATAGGCACCTAACTGATAGCGCTGTTCGCTGTTCTCTGCCTTTGCCTCCAATTGTGACTTGCTGGGTGCGCCGGTTATGGCCGCGCCAAACTCGATGCGAGACAACAATGCCTGCACATCCTCGTCTTCCAGAAAATTAATGGGTAAATGAGTCAGCAGGTCTTTCGCTTGCTCAAATCGCTGACGGGCGATGTGCACCAAGGCCATGCCTATGGCGGCCTGTTTGTTACTGCTTTCGGTTTCATACAGTTTGCTGAACATGTCCTCTGCGGTGTCCACATCACCTGATTTTAAAGACTGTGCGGCCGTTTGATAGGTTTTATCCAATTCTGTAATGAGATTTGAGTCTATAAAGGAACGCACATCGCCTTCCGGCATGGCACCCATGAACTCGTCTACCGGCACCCCAAATTTATAGGCCCGCACTGTGGGCAGACTGCGTACGCCTTGTTGGGCTGCCAGTTCCTGTTGCCTGTCTGTGTCCACCTTGGCAAGTATAAAAGCACCCTGGTATTCTTCGGCCAATTTGGCCAGTATCGGCATGAGGATTTTACAGGGATTACACCAACTCGCCCAAAAATCGACGATCACCGGTGTCTCCTTCGATTTTTCGATGACTTTCTGGGTGAATTCTTGGCTGCTTACATCAAAAATATAAGGGGATTCGCTCATCATGCTCCTTTCATTTCTGCTTTTTTCCCGGTGGATCTAAAAAATAGGCATCATTCTGGTAAACTTCGCGCCATGAAAACCAGTGATTACCACTACGATCTGCCACAAGACCTAATCGCACAGCATCCGTTGGAACAACGTTCTGCAAGTTGCTTGCTGGGATTGGGTCGTTTTGATGGAAAAATAACTGACTACAAGTTTAACCAGCTCCCTGAGCTACTCCAGCCGGGTGATCTTTTGGTTTTCAATAATACCAAAGTCATGCACGCCAGGCTCTACGGAAAAAAGGAAACGGGGGGCCAGGTTGAAGTGTTGGTGGAGCGCGTCATGGGCGAGCAGCGTGTGCTGGCTCACGTGCGGGCAAGCAAGTCGCCCAAGCCCGGGTCGCGCCTGATTCTGGAAGACAAGATCCCGTTAACGGTCCTGGGGCGTGTAGGTGAACTATTTGATCTGGCATTCGAAAGCGAACAATCGGTCATAGAGCTGCTTGAGCAGGTCGGGCGTCTTCCCCTGCCACCCTATATAGAGCGTGACGCAGCAGATTTTGACGAGAGCCGCTATCAAACCATTTTCGCCGACAGGCTAGGGGCGGTTGCGGCACCCACTGCAGGACTGCACTTTGATGAGCAAATTATGCAAGGCATTGCCAGCAAAGGTATCCAGAGCGGGAGTTGTACCCTACATGTGGGAGCGGGAACCTTCCAACCTGTTAGGGTGGACGATATCGAAGACCATCATATGCATAGCGAATGGCTGGAAGTGGGTGAAGAGCTGGTGGAAAAGATTGAAAATACCAAACGTGACGGCGGTAGAGTGATAGCGGTAGGCACTACCGTTGTGCGCTGTCTGGAATCGGCGGCACTCGGGGGCAGACTTGCCCCGTTTCACGGTGATACAGATATCTTTATCTACCCCGGTTTTGAATTTAAAGTGATAGACGGCCTGATTACCAATTTTCACTTACCCGGTTCCACCTTATTGATGCTGGTGAGTGCCTTCGCCGGGCGGGACAATATTCTGAATGCCTACCGATACGCGATAGAACACAAATACCGATTTTTCAGCTACGGCGATGCCATGCTGATCAGCTAGGGAATATAGAGCTGGCTGCTTGCGCCACCGTCTGCGCCCGTAAAGACCACTAGCACATTGCTACCATTTGCTGCGATTGCTATGCGGTGCGATTCCAGTGAGCTACTTTGTCCCAGCAGCGTTTTGCTGGACCAGCCGCCGGTATATTCTCTACCATACACCGCATAGTTCGAACCGCTTCTGGGTTCATTCCATTGCCGCCAGGCCACAAAGGCCTTGGTGCTTGTAATGTATAGGACTTGTGGGTCAATGGCGTCCAGTCTGGAGCCGTTTTCCAGACGATAGGCCGTTCCCCAACTGCTTCCGCTCGCACTGTATTGGTTGGCCCAGATATGAGTTGTGCTGGTGTTATTGGAATTGTTTAAATCCAATGGCGCAGAAATTTCTTCCTGAACCCAAACAGCGATCACGTCACTTGCACTGTTCATCGCAACGTCCACGTCAAAGGCATTCTGGATGGCTTCATTTTTCACCGGGGTAGCGACCAGGTCGCTCTGAATATCTTGTGCGGTGCCCCAGCTGTCGCCGGAGCCGTCGTACACATTGGCCCAGATACTCATGGGTGCGGTGGGGCTGTTGATAGGGGAGTCTGATTGTTCCCAACTCGCGACCGCGTTACCGCTGCTGTTCATGGACAGACTGGGATTGTCCACATTGGCCAGACCATCGCTCACTGGCGCAATGGCTTCCCAAACACCACTGACTTGTCGACGTGCTTGAATAGCGTATTTACTGAAGTCTGCTTTAAGCTCTTTCCACACGGCCAGCACAACACCGGTGCCGCTTACTGCTATTTGGGGTGAGCCGGCATCGTATAGAGTGGCACCACCATCGTCACCACTAATACGCGCTGGCGTTCCAAAACCAGTGCCCACGTTGTAACTTGCTGCATAAATGGTCCATGCGCCGTTTTCCTTTTGCTCCCATGCCGCTGCGCCGTCACCGTTACTATTCAGGGCAATTTGTGGATTTCGCACGGAGTTCGTCGCTGTATCGACAGCTGATTTGGTAGCACACCAGCCGCCGCTATAGGTACAGGAGTACAGATTGACGACGCCTGCGTTCAATTCAGTCCAGATAGCGACAGCTCGGCCAGCACTGTCGGTGGCGATACTGGTCTCAGGTTCAAAGCCGATACCAAAAATTTCATCGGTGGCGACCACCGCATTGGTAGTAGTGGACCGACTAATGCGGCGCTCGTTTTTCTCGTCTCCATCAGACCAGGTTTTGGCGATACCCCAATTACCAGAGCTGCCCACGGACATATTGATAATGGGCTTCACTTTAACGAGCATGTGAATATGGCCGTCGAGATGGCCAGATTGTGTATAGTGGTCCGTTTTTCCGGGGAGATCCTCCGATCCAGCCTGAACCTCTCTGCTCTCAACGCTTTGCCACACCGCAAAGTGGTTACTGCCGGAGAATTGTGCCTTGGCATTGTATGATTCTGAATCGCTAGTGAGTTTGCTGGTACTCCAGCCGCTTTCAGACGAGTCTTCTTCACTGCAGGCACTGATTAGGCATAAACCTATAATCGATGCTGTGGCCAGGCCAGCTCGACGAACTCGTGAATCAGACATAACTCTCCCTCTCAACTCCGATTTTTCCCTTTTGAAATTTTTCGGCACCACGAATATACCGCCGGCACCGAGCCCCTAAACTTAGCAAATCCCCCGGATTGTGGCCAGTATATTTCTCTTTGGCTTGCAAATCGGATCAAAGCCCCTTAAGTTGGCGGCCTGTCTTGACGATCGGCGTTTCCTTATGCAATTTGAACTAAAGACCACAGATCAGCATGCCCGCCGGGGGCAGATGCGATTTACCCGAGGCGTGGTGGATACCCCAAGCTTTATGCCCGTGGGTACCTATGCCACCGTAAAGGCCATGACACCGGAGGAACTCAAGGAAATTGGGGCCCAGATTATCCTCGGTAACACCTTTCACCTTATGCTAAGGCCAGGCACCGGAGTTATTTCGCGGCACGGTGATTTACACGATTTTATGCATTGGGACGGCCCCATTCTCACGGACTCCGGCGGATTCCAGGTCTTTAGCCTGGGTGATATGCGAAAGATTACCGAGCAGGGCGTGACTTTTCGCTCACCAATCAATGGCGACAAGGTATTCCTGGGGCCCGAAGAGTCCATGCAGGTACAGCGTAAACTGGGCTCGGACATTGTAATGATATTCGACGAGTGCACTCCCTATCCGGCCGATGAGAAGCAGGCCAGAGAATCCATGGAATTGTCACTACGTTGGGCGCGTCGTTCCAAAGACGCCCACGAAGGAAACCCCAATGCCCTGTTTGGCATAGTACAAGGCGGTATGTACCCGCACCTGAGAGAGGTCTCGCTCAACGGTCTGATGGATATCGGCTTCGATGGCTATGCCATCGGCGGGCTATCGGTAGGGGAAAGCAAGGAAGAGATGATCATGATCCTGGATCACATTGTTTCCGCCATGCCCTCAGACAAACCTCGCTATTTGATGGGCGTGGGAACTCCTGAAGACTTAGTGGAGTCTGTTACACGTGGGATCGACATGTTCGATTGCGTTATGCCGACGCGAAATGCCCGGAATGGACATTTATTCACCCGTTTCGGGGATGTCCGTATTCGCAATCAGCGATATGAACACGATACACGTCCTCTGGATGCAGAATGTGGCTGCTATACCTGTCGCAACTATAGTCGCAGCTACCTGCGCTATCTGGACAAGGCCAGGGAAATACTGGGGGCGCGGCTGAACACCATACACAATTTGCATTATTATCAATCGTTAATGCGTAGTATGCGTGAGGCCATTGCGGCACATCGATTTGACGAGTTTGTGCAAGAATTTTATCGATGCCGCGCACAAGGCGGGGAGGATGTGGCATAATACGGCCCATTTTCAGAACAGATCAGACAAGATCCGCGCACAAATCGGGTCTTTTACACACAAATTTGGGAGCTTCAATGTCTTTCTTTATTTCCGATGCCCATGCAGAAGCAGCAGCAGCTGCCCCAGCCGGTGGTGATATGCTTGGCCTGTTGCCTTTGGTAGTCCTGTTTGTCATTTTCTATTTCTTGCTCATCCGCCCGCAAATGAAGCGCGCCAAGGAGCACCGTAAGCTCACTGAGAGCGTTGCCAAGGGTGATGAAGTGGTCACTACGGGTGGCATGCTGGGTAAGGTCGTGGGCTTGGACGATAATTTTGTCAGCCTGGAAATTGCAGACGGTTTGCAAATCAAGGTTCAGCGTCAGGCGATCGTCTCACTGATGCCCAAGGGAACCTACAAATAGCTCCTAAAGCAAGAACGGATTCTGAATGAACAAAAATCCCCTGTGGAAATATTTACTGGTCCTTGCCGTGGTCGTGTTGGGTGCGCTGTATGCCTTACCCAATCTCTATGGTGAAGATCCAGCAGTCCAGGTTTCTGGCGTGCGCAATGCCCAAGTCACTGAAGGCACCATGCGTAAAGTGGAAGCGGTACTCAAGCGCAATAATGTAACGCCCAAGTCGCTGGTAAAAGACGAGCGAGGCCTGCTGGTACGCTTTAGCGATGTTGAAACACAGCTCAAGATGCAGGACGAGATCAAGGAGAGCCTGGGCGACAGCTATACGGTTGCTCTCAATCTCGCTCCTAGTACCCCACAGTGGTTGGCAGGTATCAATGGCAAGCCCATGTATCTCGGTCTGGACTTGCGCGGTGGTGTGCACTTCCTGATGGAGGTGGATATGGATGCCGCTATTCTGCAAGCCCTGCAACGATACAACGATCAATTCCGAACCCATCTGCGTGAGAACAAGATTCGTTACTTGGGTATCGATGTAGAAGAAAAAGAATTTACCGCTGATGGTAAACGCTATGTGACCCTGCGTTTTAAAGATGTGGAAACGCGAGATCAGGCAAAAGGCGTACTGGATAAGGAATATGGCAAAGTTGTTTACCGTGAGCAGGAAGACGATAAATACGCCTATATCATTGCCGTTTTGGGTGATGTGGAAGCCGCCGAAACCAAGAAGTTTGCTCTACAGCAAAATATCACCACACTGCGAAATCGTGTCAATGAGCTGGGTGTGGCCGAGCCGGTAATTCAACAACAGGGTACTGACCGCATCGTGGTGCAACTCCCCGGTGTGCAAGACACGGCACGCGCCAAGGATATCTTGAGCGCCACTGCAACCCTGGAGTTCCGCTTGGTGAATGATGAGCACAATGCCGCCGCCGCAGAGCGTGGCAATGTTCCTCTGGGCACCAAGCTCTATCATTTCCGTGATGGTACCCCCATCCTGGCACAAAATCGTGTCCTGTTAACAGGGGACTACATCGTTAATGCCCAGTCTGGTATCGATCAGGATTCGGGTGGCCCTGCTGTGTTCATTACCTTGGATGGCGAGGGCGGTCGGCTCATGCTCAAGGGGACCAAGGACAATGTGGGTAAACGCATGGCCGTGGTTTTCATCGAATCCAAAACCGAGACGCGCAAGGTCAATGGCGAAAACAAAAAATTCAAGCGTAAGATTGAAGAAGTCATCAATGCGGCGACTATACGGGATCGCTTGAGCAGTCGATTCCAGATAACAGGCCTGGATTCCACGAATGAAGCACGTGACCTGTCTCTACTGTTACGCGCAGGTGCCTTGGCTGCTCCCATCGAGATTGTCGAAGAACGTACTGTTGGTCCTAGCCTGGGTCAGCAAAATATCGATCAGGGTTTTGCCTCGGTCATTATCGGTTTCTGCCTGGTCCTGGTGTTAATGGCAGTCTACTACAAGGGTTTTGGCATGGTGGCCAATCTGGCCCTGGCTCTCAATCTTGTGCTGATCGTGGCCATACTCTCCATGATGCAGGCTACGCTTACCTTGCCGGGTATCGCCGGGATAGTGTTGACTGTAGGTATGGCCGTGGATGCAAATGTGTTGATATTTGAACGCATACGCGAAGAGTTACGAGATGGCGCTACGCCTCAGGTCGCCATCGATTCAGGTTATGGTAAGGCCTTCATCACGATTGCTGATGCAAACGTTACAACGTTAATTGCAGCACTCGTCTTGTTTGCCCTGGGGACAGGTCCGATCAAGGGCTTCGCAATTACCTTATCAATCGGGATAATCACCTCCATGTTCACTGCGATTACCGGCACTCGTGTCGTGGCCAATTTGATGTATGGCGGCCGTAAAGTGAAAAAACTATCGGTGTAAAACCTTATGCAGCTATTCAGTAAACTCCCCAGCTTCCAGTTCATGAAGTGGCACAAGCAAGCCATGATTGTTTCGGCCGTTTTGCTATTGATATGTATTGGTTCGATTGCTGGCAAGGGCTTGAATCTGGGTATCGACTTTACGGGTGGAACACTGATTGAGGTGGGTTATCAGGAGTCTGCTGACCTGGATACGGTCCGATCGGCTCTGGGCCAATCCGGTTTTGACGATGCGGTGGTGCAGCACTTTGGAACCTCTAAAGACGTGCTGGTGCGTATTGCGCCCAGAGAGTCGCTTTCCTCTGCAGAATTGAGTTCTACGCTTTTTGAAATCCTGAAAAAGACCTCATCAAAGCCGGTGGAGATGCGACGGGTTGAGTTCGTGGGGCCACAAATCGGTGATGAGCTCATCGAAAAAGGCGGGTTGGCCATGCTGTCTGCCCTGGCTTGTATCCTGGTTTATGTGTGGGTGCGCTTTGAGCGACGTTTTGCCATGGGTTCCATTGCGGCCTTGATCCATGATGTGATTTTCACATTAGGTATTTTTTCGATTCTCGGTTTGGAATTTGACTTGACCGTACTCGCCGCCCTGTTGGCCGTAATCGGTTACTCACTCAATGACACCATCGTCGTGTTCGACCGTGTGCGTGAAAATTTCCGTAAGATGCGTAAAGGCACTCCGGCTGACGTCATCGATACGTCAATCAACCAAACCCTAGCCCGCACATTAATGACCTCCATAACCACGTTGCTTGTTTTGATCGCCTTATTTATTTTTGGCGGCGAACTGATACACGGGTTTTCCACCGCCCTCATAATAGGGATCGTGGTAGGAACCTATTCCTCTATCTACGTCGCCTCTTCCGCCAGTCTGATGTTGGGTGTGACCAAACAAGACCTGATGCCTCCCGAGAAAGAAGGGGCGGATCAGGAGTCGATTCTTTAGCGAAGTTCCCTCAACAATCCAGTGTCAGTCTGGGTTTGGGATTCTCCTGGCCTGGCGTATAATAACGTCCTTTCCGGCGCCCAGCGCTACATCCATTAAGTGAGGAGTTACCCCAGTCCATGTTTGAAAAAACCATGACCATCCAAGGATATGACGACGAACTCTGGCAGGCCATACAACAAGAAGAAAAGCGCCAGGAAGAGCATATTGAGCTGATTGCCTCGGAAAACTATACCAGTCCACGTGTCATGCAGGCGCAAGGTACTGTTTTAACGAACAAATACGCGGAGGGTTATCCTGGAAAGCGCTACTACGGTGGGTGTGAGTATGTGGATATCGCGGAGCAACTGGCCATTGATCGCGCTAAGAAACTGTTCGGCGCAGATTATGTGAATGTGCAACCCCATTCCGGCTCGCAGGCCAACGCAGCGGTTTACCTCGCGCTGATCCAGCCAGGCGATACCATCCTGGGAATGAGCCTGGCACATGGTGGTCATCTCACTCATGGTGCTAAGGTCAACTTTTCCGGCAAGATTTTTCACGCCATCCAATACGGCCTGGATGAAAAGACCGGCGAGATTGATTATGCGCAGGTCGAGTCTCTGGCCAAAGAACACAAACCTAAAATGATTGTTGCGGGTTTCAGCGCCTATTCCGGTATTGTGGATTGGCAGCGATTCCGCGAAATCGCGGACTCTGTTGGTGCCTACCTATTTGTGGACATGGCTCACGTGGCGGGTCTGGTTGCTGCAGGGGAATACCCTAACCCCGTTTCCATTGCAGACGTTACCACTACAACGACCCATAAGACATTGCGTGGTCCTCGTGGCGGATTGATCCTGGCGAAGAAAAATGACGAGATAGAGAAAAAGCTTCGCTCTTTGGTGTTCCCTGGAACACAGGGTGGCCCATTGATGCACGTGATTGCTGCCAAAGCAGTTGCGCTCAAGGAGGCCTTGGAGCCCAGTTTTAAAACCTACCAAAAGCAGGTTGTTGTCAACGCCAAAGCCATGGCAGGCCGCATGATGGAGCGTGGTATTACCGTTATCTCCGGCGGCACACATAATCATCTGTTTCTTGTTGATTTGCAAAGCAAAGGTATTACTGGCAAAGACGCGGAAGAGGTGCTCCACAAGGCCAATATCACGGTCAATAAAAACGCGGTGCCCAATGATCCCCAGTCGCCCTTCGTGACCAGCGGGCTGCGTATCGGTACACCCGCTGCGACCACACGTGGCTTTAAAGAGTCGGAAATTCTGCAGGTTGCTGATTGGATATGTGATGTGTTGGAAAATCGCTCAGACGAGGCCCGGATCGCACAAATTCAGAGTGAAGTTCTTGAATTATGTAATAAATATCCTGTGTATCGATAAAGAAAAGCCCCCTCTTGAGGGGCTTTTCTTGATACCTGCTAAGTCATCCAGTGTCATCATCCGATATGGTAGCGAGTTTTCGTCGCCAATGAGTTTAGATTCCATTTTACCGTGGCGATAGGGTTTCGGGATGTGGGATGGCTTACGCAGGGTTAAAGTGGAAATGAGGATTTTTCAAGAATTTAACGACTATAGAAAGCACATACAGTGCATTTCGCTGCTTTTTTCTATTCTGAGTTTGCCGGTGTATGCGCAGTCGGAGGACTGGACCTGCACCGAGGTCGCGTCCATTAAAAACCAAAACACGGTTTTGGTATGTGGAGTTGCCACCGCAGCCACGGAAGGGGAGGCCAGGGAATTGGCTCTCAAGCGTGCGAAAACGGAGTTTGAACTCATTTGTGAGAGTTCGGCAGACTGCCGAGATTTTGATAAAAACATAGAGCCCCTCAGAAACAGCTGTGCCCGCGACCAGGATGGGGGCTACAAGTGCTATCGAGGGCTGCGCTATACCATACTGGCTCAACGCACTAGCCCCGCTGAGCCACCTGTTGCCCAGGTCGTCGAGCCACGCAGTGACAGACCCAACAGCAGACCCTCAACCCAGTCCTATACCAGTCGACCTTTCTCGGTCGCGGTGGGGCGCTATGCCCTTAGTGTTAAGCAGAACGATTTTGTCATCCGAGAGACCCGCTTTACGGGCGCGGCAATCTGGCTTGGGTACGCCCTAACACAAAATGTGGGTTTGCGTGGTGGGCTCTATTCGGCAAGTAACACCGACAACCGCAGCACAGGTGCTACCCCCGAACTCAAGGCCAGGGGTCAAGAGCTTCAACTTCTGATTGGCAATAATTTAGATCGCAAAGGGTTTCGAGTCTATATCGGATTAGGGACGTTTTCCGAATCCTGGGAAATCGCGGGCACCCCTCATGATCGTTTCAGCGGATCTCAATTCACTTTTGGTCTGGGTTACAATTGGCAGAAGGTCACCTTGGAATATTCCACTGCGGTTCGCGGAAACACGGGGTACCAAAAGTCGTTTTCAGAAGGTGATCCCAGTAATCTGGTGATTCAGACTACCGGCGTCACGCTTGCAGCGCGGTTCTGATCGTAGAATTTTTTAATGAGCTGACTCTTTCTATTTACCTCCAATATTCTCACTGTGCTCTTGCCCGGCGACCGCAATTAGTGTTACAAAACCGGACTAAGCTAACAATTTAACAACTAATCAGCTGGGTAATGCGAACCGTGCAAAAAATAAATCAACAATCACTTACAGCGATAGGGATTTTTCATCGATCTTTCCGTACTGCATGTCTCAATACATTGCTTTTGACCGTTCTATGGTTTTCAACCGGAGCCAATGCAAAAGAGGATTGGACCTGTACCGACGTGGCTTCCATAAAAACGGATAACGTGGTTTTAGTCTGTGGTGTGGCTACAGCCGCAACGGAGGGGGAGGCGCGCGAGATGGCCCTTAAACGGGCAAAAAACGAATTTGATCTGGTCTGCCAAAGCTCGGCGGATTGTAGAGACTATGAAACCAATATCGAGCCCCTGCGTAATACCTGTTCGCAAGGGGACGACAATCAATATAAATGCTATCGCGGTTTGAGATACATCATACTGGCCGAGCGCAAGGGGGCAGTTCCACCACCACCTGTTCAAGCACAAGAACCAGAGCAAGTCCCTGAGCCGATGGCCAAGCGCCCGCCGCCCGCCCGCTCGAATCCGGTTCCCATATTTGAGGTGCCACCAAGACCGGTGTCGGTGGGATTCGGCACTTTCAGCCTGACTTTAATTCGTGCTGATTTGCCCGACACGTCGATGGATTTTGCTGGTGGCGCGTTTTGGTTTGGTTACGCATTTACTAAATACATTGCAGCCAGGGCGGCCTTGTATTCTGCTTCAAACACCAAATTTATCGGGGAGGGGGCTGACATAGACCTGGCCGTCTCGGGCAGAGAGTTACAACTGCTATTGGGAAATAATCTTGACCGGAAAGGTTTTCGAATCTACCTGGGCTTAGGTCGTTTTTCCGAATCTTGGGAAGATGGCGGGAACCAGGTAGAGAGCTTTAATGGCAGTGAGTACGTTTTTGGACTCGGTTACAATTTTGACAGGTTCACAATTGAATTCACTGCTGCGGCAAGAGATGCTGCACCGTATTACCAGGCACTCAAATATCAATGGATAATTAAAGATTACCCCGATTTTCTAGAGGACCAATTATCCGTATCATCTGGCAGTTTTAACTTCCAATTCCGTTTCTAGCGCTGGCTCGGTACTGCAGAAACCATCATCCCGGTGGCGTTTCTGATCGCCTTGAATTCCTGTATCATTAATCACTTACAGACGCATGTCCGCTAAGCGTTCGGATTGGTGCGCGAAATTTATTACAAGCAGTTTAAATTTCTTTTTATCTTATTAATTATTAAGGCATAAATATGCATTGTCCGTTTTGTGGGGCCGCCGAAACCAAGGTGATTGATTCGCGTTTGAGCAGCGATGGTGATGCCGTACGCCGTCGTCGCGAGTGTATCGGTTGTACGGAGCGCTTTACTACCTTTGAAACGGCCGAGCTGGTGATGCCACGCGTGGTGAAAAGCTCCGGTCAACGGGAGCCCTTTGATGAAGAAAAATTGCGGGCGGGTATCCAGCGAGCACTGGAAAAACGACCGGTAAGTGTGGAGGCCATTGAGGCAGCCATTAATCGCATCAAGAGAAATATGCGTGCCTCGGGAGAGCGAGAGGTGTCTTCCCATGCCTTGGGTGAGTGGGTGATGGACGAACTCAGGCAACTGGATCAAGTCGCCTATGTACGATTTGCGTCTGTATATCGCAGCTTCGAAGACGTAGCTGCCTTCCGTGAAGAGATTGAGCGTCTGGAGCAGCAACCCAGTCCTGAAGAACGACGAAAACAGATTTCCTTATTACCTGACGAAGCCGTGTAAAGCGGTAACACAGACCCATGTCTAACTTTTCTGAACAAGACTATCATTTTATGGCCCGCGCGATTCAGCTGGCCGATAGACCCATACTCAGTCCCCATCCCAATCCGCGAGTGGGTTGCGTGATTATGCGGGACGGGGAAACAGTGGGCGAAGGCTGGCACGCCATGGCGGGTAGAGATCACGCCGAAGCCATGGCCTTAAAACAGGCCGGTGATAGGGCCCAAGGCGCAACGGCCTACGTGACGCTGGAGCCTTGTTCCCACCACGGTCGCACCCCACCCTGCGCCGATGCCTTGATTGAGGCGGGGGTCAAGCGTGTGGTGATGGCCATGGATGATCCCAGCGAAAAGGTTAATGGACAGGGCAAAGTACGACTACAACAAGCAGGCATTGCGGTGGAAAGCGGCTTATTGCAACAGCAGGCCGAGTCTCTCAATAAGGGCTTTATCAAACGGCACCGTCTCGGAATGCCCTGGATCAGAATCAAATCGGCCATGACCCTGGACGGCCGCACGGCCATGTCCAACGGGGAAAGCAAATGGATAACCGCCGAAGCAGCACGCCGCGACGTGCAGAGACTACGCGCCCAGTGTGATGCCATTCTGACTGGCATTGGCACCGTTCA
>JAOUPJ010000279.1 GCA_029879945.1 Gammaproteobacteria bacterium | reverse complement strand
GTGACGGCCACTGCGGAAACTGAAGTGGAAGTCACATTCACAACTGCTGCCGCTTCAGGTTCATATCTGTTAACCGTTCAGGGAGACAATGCTTCAGCTGTGACTGTAGGTTTTACTATAAGTGCTACAACTGGTGTGGATGCCTTACAAGCGGGTGTAGATGCCTTTAATAGCAAGCAAACAGTAACAGGTGTTACAGCGGCCCTTTCGTCTGATGGTAACAAGATCATTCTTACCCATTCAGGTGGGGAAGACATTATTGTACGGGATACCACGAGCACGAATGCAGGGACCGTACGTGTAGCTGGAACCAATGGTGCCACCGCCACTGGGGTCAACTTGTCTGCAGATACGACCGCGCAAATAGCCCACTCCACAGGCCGTGTTACATTCGATAGTAACAGTTCCTTCTCGATAGGCGCCAACGTGGCTACAAAAGTGATGTCTAAAGTCAGTGAAGGGGCTGCCTTGATGGCAGTCTCTACAATGGACGTCTCGACGGTAACAGGTGCGGAGAAAGCGGTTTCTATCGTGGATGCGGCCCTGGCTCAAATCAGTACTCAACGTGCGAAGTTTGGTGCGATTCAAAGTCGATTTGAATCAGCCATCCGTAACATCGAGGGTACGGTTGAGAACTTGACCGCTGCAAGATCACGTATCGAGGATACAGACTTTGCTTCCGAGACAGCAAATCTGACTCGTACACAGATCCTGCAACAAGCTGCAACAGCGATGTTGGCACAAGCGAATGCGATTCCGCAAAGCGTATTGAGCCTACTCGCCTAATCGTAGTAGATCGGGTGGGATCACTATGATCCCACCCACTTTTAACAGATTTTCCTAACGGAGGTGATCGAAATGAACGAGATTCAAACGCGATTACCGTCCCTAACCCCACCGACTGCGACAAGGACGAAGGATCCTAAGGTTGAAGCCGGGGTAGCAAAGGAATCAAGGAACAACGCAGCAGATATACAAGCTGTAGTAACGACAAAAAATATATCCAGCGAAGAAAATTCGCTTGGGGTTGTGACGAAAGAGAAACTCACCAAGGCTGTAGAGAACATACAGGCCTATATTGATGAGCGAGCGAAACATGAGCTTGAATTGACTGTCGACGAGGACAGTGGTCGCAGCATAGTCAAAGTCATCGATTCAAATACTGGCGAGACAGTGCGCCAATTTCCACCCGAAGAAATTCTGGATATTGCGAAAAATATCAGAGAAAACAATGGGAAGCTAATTGAGCGCGAAGCTTGATTTGGCTTGGAAATTGCGTTTTTAGACTGCGTCTGGGTTGAAATATAGCGTGCAAATGTTTCAGCTAAGGACTTAATTTTTCGCGGCAGCGCTCGATCTAGTCAATAGCGATACGGAAATCCTTGCGCTGCCAGCGAACAAGCAAATAAGGGGTGAGTCATGGCAGTTACATCATCAGTAGGACTTGGATCAGGTCTAAATATTGGAGACTTGGTCAGCCAGCTTGTAGCGGCGGAAGGCCAATCGAAAAGCCAGCGACTGTTGGTACGCGAGGCTGGAATTCAGGCACGCCTGTCAGCGATAGGTACTTTCAAGTCCACCCTATCCGATTTCCGTTCTTCTCTGTTGAATCTGAAACTCGCCAGCACATTTAACACCCTTAAAGCGAGTAGTTCAGACACCAAACAATTTAACGCTACCGCCAGCGCGGGTGCGGTAAGTGGCTCCTACTCTGTTGAAGTTTCCACACTTGCCGAGGCCCATACCCTTAGTACCAGCGCCACTAATGCAAAGGCCGCTATTACTGACACAGTAGGAACGGGCACGCTCACGTTTACCTTTGGAAGTGGCACCGTGGAGAACATCAGTATTACCGACGGTAGCCTGGCCGGGATCCGGGATGCCATCAATGGCGCTGGAATCGGTGTGAACGCGACCCTGGTAAATGACGGGAGTGGTTATAGACTGTCCCTGAAATCCGATACAGGCCTGGATAATGAAATGACCATTACCGCAACCGACGATGATGGCAACAATCTGGACGATGCGGGTCTTTCCATTCTGGCATACGATGCGGCGGGTACATTAGGGAATGGAAAGAATATGGATCAGACCAATGGTGCAGTTGACGCCAGTCTGATTGTGGACGGTATTGTGGTATCGAGCGCTTCCAATACCGTCACCGGTGTTATAGATAATGTCACACTGGAACTTACGGGGATCACATCGGGCTCAGCTGCTACGTTGACTATTTCAAAAGATACGGGAAAGGCGAAAAAGGCGATTAATGGGTTTTTGGAAGCCTACAACAAGCTGGCAGAGCACCTGAACGAACTATCATTTTACGATGCGGATACAAAGCAAAGCGGTGTGTTGGCCGGAGACGCCTTGGTTCGGAATGTGGAAAGCCGAATGCGTAGCGTGCTTAACAGCAGCCTGGACAACCGAAACGCGACTTATAGCTCTTTTGCAATGTTGGGTTTTAAAACAACCCGAGATGGTACGTTGGAACTGGATGAAACCATGTTGGATACGGCACTCAGTGAAGGCTTGGATGAAGTGAAGGCCTTGCTGGCGGGCGGGATAGTCGGGGGCGATTCTTTTGCTGCGGATCTAGTCGCCACCTACAATAATGTACCTGCAGGCGTGGACACAGATCTGCTGGATATTCGAATCTCACAGCCGGCAACCCAAGGCTATCTGGAAAACAATATTAGCGCGTCGTTCAATGTAACGGGTGCCTCGAATCAGATCCAATACAGCATAAATGGCGTAAACTCCAGTGTCATAACCTTAACTAATGGCGGCTACGATCCTGCGAATGCCGCAGACATGAGCAGCCTGGTTTCTCAGATCCAGGCCGTGCTAGACGGCGATTTTGGCGCTGGCAATACGACAGTTGCTTTTGATTCAGTGACTCAAAACTTGAAGATTACTTCTGGAGTTTACGGAAGCACGTCTACTGTTTCGGTGGTTTCAATTGACCCAAGCATTTCGACCGCGTTTGGATTGGTTGGGGGCAGCACGGGGATCATCGGCCTAGACGTACAGGGAACCATAGACGGCCAAGCCGGGCAGGGTGCTGGACAAATCTTGTCTATGAATTATGGCTCCCTGGATGGGTTATCACTGACCGTTACCGGTGGTACCTATTCATTAGACGGGACAATCGTTGGTGGAACAAAAGAAAAAGGACTTGCCAATATTTTTGATGGAGTTTTAGACGAATATTTAAAGAGTAACGGCGTCATACAAACGACGACGGACGGCTACCAATCACAAATTGACCAAATAAATGAAGATAGAGCAGCGCTGGAAAGAAGGCTTACGGCCTATGAGGAGCGACTGCTGAAACAATATAGTGCAATGGATGCCCTGGTGGGCCAGTTAAACGCGACAAGCAGTTATCTTGCTTCTCAATTATCTCAACTTCCTGGCTTAACTAATCGAAATAAATGACGATAAATATGTTGTATTAGACAAAGTCAAAACAGGAGTTTGGACATGAGTTCTGCAAAAGCGGACAGTGCGATAAAGGCCTATGGTAAGGTCAATGTGCAGGCTGGCGCGGAGTACGCAACCCCACACCGACTAATTACCATGTTAATAGACGGGGCATTGGAAAAAATTTCCGCTGCAAAGGGATATATGCAGCGCAAAGAAATTGAAAACAAAGGAAACTATATCAGTTGGGCAATCTCGATAATTGAGGGATTACGTGCTAGCCTTGATGGAGAGAAGGGCGGAGAAATAGCAGCCAATCTAGAGGGCCTATACAGCTATATGCAAAAAAGATTAGTCGAAGCCAACATTAATAATAGTGAGGAAATGTTGGATGAGGTCTCTGGTCTACTAAAGACTATTCGCGAGGCATGGATAGGTATCCCTCAAGATTTACAGACCAAAGAGTCCATAGAGGACATAAAACCAGGTTAAAGATCGTTTTCGATGTTTCGTTCTTGTGCTGGCTGGTCTCTCCTGCCTCTGTTATGTGAGTGAGCAAGGAAAGTAGACATATGACACAAGAAACTCAATCAATCGTAAATTCCTTAAAAAAAATTATCCAACTGAGCGAGCAGATGATTCTGAGTGCTGAAGGGGCCAATTGGGACGCGGTTATTCAGCAGGAGCAAAGTCGAAGGCAATTAATTGAATCCCTGGATTTTGGCCTGATCGATGATGAAGTATTTGAAGACCTAAGTACCCTTTTTGATCGGCTTCTGATTCTCAATCAGTCGCTGGCCGAACTCGGCAACACCGAACTAACCCGGTGCGCGAATGAATTGATACAACTGGGTAAAAGTAAAAAGGCCAGCAACGCCTACAAAGAAGGTTGAACGGTTTCCAATATCTGCTTCAGTTCTTCCAGATAGGGTTCGAATTTTTTCCATTTCCCTATAGACTTGTTAGACAGGCGTTGTTTTACTCCCCAGTGACTTGCTGAGCGTACAGGGCGTTGGGTCAAGTGGAAATCCATACATTCCTGTCTGAAATCCAGGCCGCAATATTCCAGTAACCTTCGGGTTTCCACCTCTTGATTGTTGACAAGCTCTTCATAGTTGATGGAATGTATTTCTTCCCCAAAGACCGAATGCCAGTGCTTCATTAGCCTCGCATAACTACGGTAAAACTGACCCAATGACTTCAAGCTAGTTGTGTAATTGTGGCTGGAAGAAAAATGGTGACAGAAACATGAAAGACAATTATCCAGAGGATTGCGTGCTATGTGGACTACGCGTGAGTTGGGGTAGACAAGTTTAATAAGACCTAAATAGAAAAAATTGGTAATAGACTTGTCCACTATCATTG
>JAOUPJ010000278.1 GCA_029879945.1 Gammaproteobacteria bacterium | reverse complement strand
ATTAGAATACATATCAGACTTCCCAACATAGATGAAAATAGTGCTTTTCGCATGGCCAATCCTCCTTACATAAGTGCCCGTATCAATCATGCCTCAGGCATATTGCAAATAAGTAGCGATCAACCTTTATAAGACTTACCTTCTGATAAGTAAGTCTTATAAAGACTAGATGACAGGTTTAACTAAGTTCACTCAGTAAAAAATGAGGCGTTATTAAAAGGAGGAACTGCAATAGAATAATTGCGCTAAAGAAGGTTCCCCAACCCCACAAAACCAAGCTAACTTACCTAAACTTTAGCAATACTGACTAATTTGTAAAGATCAATTTGGTCCATACCTGACCAACTAGTAAGAAGATTTATTCGATTGTACAATGACTCATCAAACTAGTTTAGTTTTCTTTCTCCTTACTATTAGATAAGTTTCTCTTAACTATTTTTGTATTGTTTTTTTTGGTACATTTTTTAGCATTCTATATGGAAGAATGTGCTCCACGGGCTAAGTTCGTTTTTGGTCTACTTTGTACTAGTCATCGTGGCCAAGTGGGCTCTTACAGTCCAGTCCATGCAACTATTTGTTGGCAAACCCTCTATTTCTATCTATTATTTGTTTACCCCGAGTTAAGGGGTCAACTTTAGAATATACACGGCCACGCCAGCACACCTATGATCGCTCGTTTTATTGAGTTTTTTGTCGATCGCCACCTCCTGACGAATCTGGCCTTTATATTGGTGATTGTCGGCGGTGTGATTGCCTGGCAAGACATAAAAAAGGAAGAGAGGCCAGACTATACATCTGATTTTGTTAGAGTTTCTGCCAGTTATCCCGGCGCCACAGCGGAAGAAGTTGAACACTTTATTACCCGCGAATTGGAAAACGAACTCAAGGGCGTGGATGGGATAGAGCGAATCACCAGCTCTACTAGCCGGGGAAGCACCACGGTCACCGTGGAATTACAGCGAAACCTGTCAAATAAAGATGAGGTCATTACCGAGATTCGTAATACTGTTCTCGGTGCTTCACTACCTCCAGAAATACGTGACAAACCCACTGTCCGTGTCTTTAAAAGCTCAAAAAAGGCCATCATTGATATAGCACTGGTGGATACCACCACCCACCTCCTGAATAATGAAAAGCGAAACGCCTTGCAGCGCATGGCGACCGCTCTGGAATTGCAACTAATCAACTTGCCACATATTAATAGTGTTTCCCGTTCCGGATTTCTACAACCCGAACTGCAAATCAATGTGGACCCACAAAAACTTGTGCGCTACCAAATTCCACTAAGCCAGGTAAGCCAGGAGATCAGTCGAAATCACATACGTCGACCCGCAGGTAGTCTTGATGTAAAAGACGAGCCGAATGTCACCATCAATGCTCAACTGGATACGGTAGAAAAACTCAATAAACTCTACATCCAGGCCGGCTTTCAAGGTAAGGCCATACAACTTTCAGATATTGCAGAAGTGCGCTCCGACTTCCGTCGTATTAAAGAGATCATCAAGGTAAATGGCCACGAAGCCATCATGTTTAACGTGGTTAAAAACAGCGCATACGGCATTCTGGAATCATTGGAATCCGTGCAAAAAATCGTAGATGAATTTAAGGCCAATAATCTACTCCATAGTGATATACAACTCGTAATACTCGATGATGAATCCTACGATGTGCGCAATCGTCTTTCCATTATCAGCGTTAACGGTGCTATCGGTTTTGTTTTAATACTTCTTACCCTGTTTATTTTTCTGGATATGCGCTCCGGTCTTTGGGTGGCCATGGGGATACCGTTTACCGTTTGCCTTACCTTGATTTGTACTCTGCTCCTGGGTTACACGGTGAATAATATTACCCTGGCTGCAGTGATCATTGTGATGGGTATTGTAGTGGACGACGCCATCGTGGTAGCGGAAAATGTGAGCCGTTATCGGGCACAAGGACTGGCTTCGCGTGAAGCCTCCGTACGAGGCACTGCCCAAGTCTTCATGCCCGTTCTCGCCAGCATCGTGACGACTTGCGTGGCCTTTGTACCCCTGTTTTATTTTTCCGGACATTTTGGTAGCTTTGTCAGTTTTATTCCGCCGATTGTCTTTCTCATGCTGTTTGCCAGTCTTTTAGAGGCTTTGGTTATTCTCCCGGGTCATCTCGATTTACGCTTTCCATTTAGCAGAACAAGAACCCCTTCCGTTTCCCCTAAACAAAGTTGGTTCGACTCCATTGAACATCTATATGGAACAATGCTGATTCATGTGCTTCGTTTCAAATACATCATATTCGTCTTGTTTGGGCTGTTATTGTTTGCCAGTTGGAAAGTGGCAGATGAGAATCTGAAATTTGTGATGTTTCCCAATACTGAGACAAGAGAGATTGTTTTGATCGGCAGTGCGGATAAAACAGCCGATCGCTATGACACGGCAAAAATTAGCAAGCAAATAGAAGAATTGATTAGACCTTATATAGGTAAAGAGGTCGTCGGTCTACGCACCGAAATCGCGCGCAGTCGACGCGGTGGTGCTGCAGTGGAAAACCAGTTTCGCATGATTGTAGAGATTGTGCCTAAAGAAGAACGGAAACGTTCTGCCAACGAACTCGTCGCCCTTTGGCAACCTGAGGTGGAAAAAATTGAGGGTTTGAAGAAAATCGTGATTCAGAAAAGCCGCTGGGGCCAGTCATCCGGTAGTGCCTTGGAGGTTACGATTCTGGAAAGTGACGATACCCTTAGAAAAAAGGCAGCACAGACTTTACTGGCGGCCATGCAAAACCACCCCGACCTGAACAATGCAGAAATCGATCAACCACCGGAGCTTCCTGAATACAAGGTGAATATCCTGCGTGAAAAGGCTAAACGCCTGGGCATTAACCCTTTGGATATTTCCTCCACCTTCCATGCTTCACTCGAGGGAGATGTACTCTATGAGCTTCCCCATGGGACAGAGCAAATTGATGTGCGACTCTCGGTGCAAGAAGAGTCGAAACAAAATATTAATAGTATACTGGATATTCCGGTGGAAAACCGCGCCAACTATCTTGCGCCACTGAAAGACCTGGTGGAAATCAATCCCACACGCGCACCTGTTTCCATTACCCGCATGGACTCGCGACGAGCGACGAGTGTTGTGGCCGACCTGAAAAGCGATGCCACAAAAACTCCTCTAGAGATCGCTGTGGACCTGGAAGAAGGGGTATTTCGTGAAATTGTCAGTTCTCAGCCCACGACCAGTCTGGCCTTCGATGGCGAAGTAGCCGATACCCGTGAGTCTCGAAATGATTTTCAAAACGCAATCATCACCGTACTATTTCTGATTTTTGCGATTTTGGCGATCTTATTTAACTCCATTAGTAGACCCTTGCTCATCATGTTAGCAATACCATTCGGAATGGTAGGCGTTGTGTTTGCCTTCTGGATGCACGGTCAGACCTTGTTTGGTTTTTTTGCAGCGGTCGGTTCTCTGGGTATGACTGGTGTAGTGATTAATGATGCCATTATCATGTTGAGTAAACTGGAAGCCGAGTTTTCGGCTCAGAATAAAAACTCGGTTTACGAAGGAATTGCCCGCATTGCACAAACGCGCCTCAAAGCAGTGATATTGACTACGTTGACTACGGTGGCAGGGGTCCTTCCCACTGCCTATGGATTTGCCGGTTTCGACGCCATGTTGTCTGAAATGATGTTGGCACTGGCCTGGGGACTGGTTTTTGGTACAGTCATTACACTAATACTGGTCCCTTGTATGTACGCCACACTTATCAGGTGGTCCTTACTCTTCCGGGCTCAGAAGGGATAAGTTATGAAAAAGTCGGTAAAGTACTCAATGCTCTCGCTACTTTTTCTTAACTGCTCTTACGCGGCTGATTCCAGTCAACTCGCTTTAGATGATTTTTTGCAAGCAGCGACCCAGAACGATACGGAATTCGAGGCGATCCTGATGGATAGACTCGTTTTGCAATACCGAGGAGACGCCCTGCTTCCCGGTCGGGATGTGATGCTGTCCTTGAAACAACAACTCTATGTCTATCCAGATGGTAAGGAAACCGGTAGCAGTTCTGGCATTTCTCTGGCCAAGCTCTTTCCCGAAACGGGCACTACTGCCACGGTCAACTACAATAAGCTGCCATCTCAGGGAAATACTGAAGATGCATCATTGCAACTACTCTTGTCTCAACCCATAGCGCGTAACGCCTTTGGGCGCAATTTTAAAATGCAGGACCAGATCATTGGTCTGGAAAATGAGATCAGTCGCTACCAGATCATTGAGGCCTACGAAGACTATCTCGCCAGCTTGACTACTGTCTGGTACAACTGGTATTCCGCCTATGAGAATCTTAAAGTCAGTGAGGCCTCCTATGCCTCCGGTGAAAAGCTTTTGGAAAATCTACGAGAAAGACAAAGGCAGAAAATCGCCTTGCCAGTCGATGTCAATAAGATGAAACTTTCCTTGATTCGTAAAAAGGAAACTCTGGTGACCTTGGAAGAAATCTATCGCACCCTTTCAAACTTGGTCTTTCAGGCGATTCGACTTAACTCGAACCACAAACCCGTTCCGGCGAGACCCCAAGCGCTGAAGCTCAATATAGATTTTGAGAAGTCGTACCAGGAGTTCGTGGACATCAGTAGAACATATCAAATCTTACGGCTATTGGAAGACAAATCGACTCTGGAAGTGAAGAAAACAGCAGATGAGCTGCTTCCTTCAACCAATCTCCTACTCGGTTACCAATTGGATGGTCAACAGTGGGGGCTTAAGGAAAAGGAAAACAGCTTTTTTGCCGGCATCTCCCTGGATTGGCCTATACAGCGC
>JAOUPJ010000046.1 GCA_029879945.1 Gammaproteobacteria bacterium | reverse complement strand
CCATTTCACCCAGGATGTGCATACGACCTTTCTTGGCTTTCTCAAGAGCCACTTCCATGATCTCTTTAGTAATGCCTTCGATCTTGATGTCCATTTGCAGGGCGCTAACGCCTTTGGCAGTACCGGCCACTTTGAAGTCCATATCACCGAGGTGATCTTCGTCACCCAGGATATCGGTGAGAACGGCAAAGCCGTTATCTTCTTTGATCAGACCCATGGCGATACCGGCTACGGGTGCAGTGATAGGCACACCAGCGTCCATCAGGGCCAAGCTGGAACCACAAACCGAGGCCATGGAACTGGAACCGTTCGATTCGGTGATCTCAGAAACAATACGAATGGTGTAAGGATAACTGGCCATGTCAGGCAGTACCGCAGCGATACCGCGACGCGCCAAGCGGCCGTGACCAATTTCTCTACGCTTGGGAGAGCCCACAAAACCAGTCTCGCCCACACAGAAAGGGGGAAAGTTGTAATGCAACATGAAGGAATCACGATACTCACCACCGATGGCATCGATGATTTGCGCGTCGCGCTCAGTACCCAGGGTTGCAACCACCAGGGCCTGTGTTTCTCCACGGGTAAACAGGGCAGAACCGTGTGTACGTGGCAGCACGCCTACGCGTGAGTTGATAGCACGAACGGTGTCTGTATCACGACCATCGATACGCAGCTCACCGGCAATGATACGACCACGAACGATTTCTTTTTCCAGCTTGGAGACCATGCCGGAAACATCGTTAGCATCAGGACCATCGGTCGCGCCTTCTTTAACGAACTCAGCCACCATGGCATCGCGCACAGCGCCCACCGCTTCCAAACGGGCAGCCTTTTCTTTGATGTTATAGGCCTTTTCCAGATCGCCACGAGCCTTGCCAGAAACCGCATCGTAAAGTGCTGTGTTAGCGGCTGGTGCCTGCCAATCCCAAGCAGGATTACCCACTTCGGCGGCAAATTCTTCAATGGCCTTGATGGCCGTTTGCATGGCATCATGACCAAACATGACCGCCCCCAGCATGACTTCTTCTGAAAGCTCTTTCGCTTCAGACTCAACCATGAGTACGGCAGACTTGGTTCCGGCGACAACCAGATCCAAGGCAGATTCTTTGATTTCGCTTTCGGTTGGATTCAACAAATAGCTACCGTCTTTGTAACCTACCCGAGCGGCACCAATAGGGCCTTTGAACGGGATGCCCGAGATACTCAGTGCGGCAGAGGCACCCAGCATGGCAGCAATATCGGGATCGATTTGCGCATCCAGTGAAACCACGGTGGCAATCACTTGAACTTCGTTGGTAAATTCTTTAGGGAAAAGGGGTCGGATGGGTCGGTCGATAAGGCGGGAAGTCAGGGTCTCTTTTTCGGTAGGCCTGCCTTCTCGCTTGAAGTAACCGCCCGGAATTTTACCGGCCGCATAGGTCTTTTCCTGGTAATTGACTGTTAGGGGGAAAAAGTCTTGGCCGGGCTGGGCAGTCTTTTTACCAACAGCGGTAACCAGAACGACTGTGTCTCCCATACTGATAATGACAGAAGACGCTTGACGGGCAATCTCGCCCGTCTCCATGGTGACAGTGTGTGCACCGAATGGAAAAGATTTAGTAACTTTGCTCACGTGAGTTTCCTTAGAATTATTGGATTGAGAAGAATTGTTTGAAAAAACAATTACTTACGCAGACCAAGGCGACCGATTAGTGCACGGTAACGCTCAACGTCCTTTTTGCGCAGGTAGTCCAATAATTTGCGACGGGAACTAACAAGTTTGAGTAGCCCTTGACGAGAATGATGGTCATGAATATGGGTTTTGAAGTGGCCTGACAGGTCTTCGATGCGTGCAGATAGCAGCGCAACCTGAACTTCCGGTGAGCCGGTATCACCTGCAGCTTGTTGATATTCCTTAATAATTTCTTGCGATTTCGCAGCGGACAATGCCATTTCTATCTCCTGAGTTTCACTCTCTATTCGGGTCGTATAAATTTGCGCGTATATTAACTGGACAAAAACCGTAAGTAAATATTTTTACGTCGATTTTTTCATAGAAATCCTCTATGCCGGGCGCTGTTTAAGTAGCTAAATTTATCAAACGTTTGGGGGCTACGCGGCCATCATCCAGAATATGCCCCACCCCCACAAAATGACCTGGCGCCTCAAAGAGGCGGACAAAACCTTCGGTCGGTGCGCGGGGGACCAGCACGGGTTGGCCCTGTTTTAAATAGTGGGCGGCATCACCACTCACCGTCACATCGGGCCAATCGGCAAGGGCGTCTTCCATGGGGAGTACCCAGCGGTGATTGGCTTGCGCCGATTGCTCTCGATAGGTCTGTTCCAGCTCGTCTAAGGTGACCGCATTTTCCAGGGTGAAAGTTCCCACCTGAGTACGTCTCAAAAACTGCACATGACCACCACAACCCAGCGCATTGCCTATGTCTTCGGCCAATGTTCTGATATAGGTGCCTTTTGAACAATGCACGTCTAGAGTGAGCATATCATGCTCGTAATTCACAACCTGCAGGGAATGAATTGTTAATTGACGCGTTTCGCGCTCCACCTCGATACCCTGCCGCGCCAATTTGTAGAGGGGTTGGCCGTTCTGCTTAATGGCGGAATACATGGGTGGCATTTGGGTGATCTCGCCACGAAACTGTTGCAAGACCTGTTCGATTTGTTCCTCGGTATATTTTTCCACGGGACGCGTCTGCACCACTTCGCCTTCGCTGTCGCCTGTGCTGGTGTTTTCACCTAGCTTGACTGTCGTAACATAGCCTTTGTCGGCATTTAACAAAAAGCTGGAGAGTTTGGTGGCCTCGCCCACACAAACAGGCAAAAGTCCGCTGGCCAGGGGATCTAAACTGCCCGTGTGACCGGCCTTATTAATACGTAAAAAACGCTTCACGCGTTGCAGGGCTGCATTGGATGAGAGGCCCACGGGTTTATCCAAAAGCAGGATGCCCTGGATACTATCTTTTTGTTTTCTTCTTCTGGACATCTAGTCTTGCTCTCGTTTTACCTGATCGGATTTAACCGCCTGATCGATTAAGCTGGCCAGTCGGTTTCCGTTTTCTACGGATTCATCATAGACAAAATGGAGTTGGGGAATGGTACGCGATTTCATGCGTTTACCCAATTCATAGCGCAAAAAACCACTGGCCTTTGTCAGCATGTGGACAATGGCATCGGCGTGGTCGTCTTTGAGAGTACACACGTAGACACGGGCATGCGAAAAGTCTTTACTCACTTTCACGGCCTGGATGGTAATCCAGGTGGCGCGCGGGTCTTTCATATCTCGGCGTATGATATCGGAAAGCTCTCGCTGGATTTGCTCGCCGACTTTGCGGGTGCGATCGGTTTCGTTATACATTAACTAAAGTTCTCGAGCCACCTGTACGCGTTCGTAAACCTCGATCTGGTCACCAACCTTCACATCGTTGTAGTTCTTCACGCCGATACCACATTCATACCCATTTTTCACTTCGGCCACATCATCCTTAAAGCGTCGGAGTGATTCCAACTCCCCTTCGTAGATCACCACATTGTCACGCAGTACGCGAATGGGATTGCTGCGTTTGACGGTGCCTTCGGTAACCATACATCCCGCGATCGCGCCCAGTTTAGGTGAACGGAACACGTCACGCACTTGGGCCAGACCAATGATCTCTTCTTTGAACTCGGGTGATAGCATGCCTGTCATGGCATCCCTGATTTCGTCGATGATCTCGTAGATGATGCTGTAGTAACGCAGATCCACGCCTTCATCTTCAGCCAGCTTGCGGGCACCCACATCGGCACGCACATTAAAGCCGATAATAATACCGGACGAGGCCATTGCCAGATTGACGTCGGACTCGTTGATGCCTCCTACGCCACTCGCCACCACCGAGACCTTCACTTCATCAGTCGAGAGATTGGTCAGGGCATCGGAAATCGCTTCCAATGAACCTTGCACATCGGCCTTGAGCACCACGTTGAGCGTGGATACCTCGCCCTGCTCCATATGGGAAAACATATTTTCCAATTTGGCGGACTGCTGTTTGGCCAACTTCACTTCGCGGTACTTCCCTTGCCTGAACAAGGCAATCTCACGCGCTTTGCGTTCGTCGGTTACAACAATGGCTTCGTCACCCGCATTGGGTGTGCTGGACAGACCCAGAATCTCCACTGGCATGGACGGACCCGCCGTTTCGATACGTTTTCCGGTTTCGTCCAGCATGGCACGCACACGCCCATACTCTTGACCGGCCAGAATGATGTCGCCTTGCTTCAGGGTTCCCATCTGAACCAGCATCGAGGTGACGGCACCACGGCCCTTGTCCAAGCGAGATTCCAAGACCACGCCGCGAGCGGGTCCCTTGGCAATGGCAGTGAGCTCCAACACCTCTGCTTGCAGCAGTATGGATTCCAATAGATCGTCGATGCCGTCCCCTGTTTTAGCCGAGACAGGCACAAACATGACATCGCCGCCCCAGTCTTCAGGAATGACGTTTTCGACAGACAATTCATTTTTAACACGATCAGGATCTGCCTCAGGCTTATCCATTTTGTTGACGGCCACGATAAGCGGTACACCGGCAGCGCGCGCGTGTTGCACGGCTTCCTTGGTTTGCGGCATCACGCCATCGTCGGCAGCAACCACAAGCACAACAATATCTGTTACTTTGGCACCGCGGGCACGCATAGCCGTAAAGGCCGAGTGACCGGGTGTATCCAGGAAGGTGATGGTGCCACGATCAGTGTCCACGTGGTAAGCACCGATGTGCTGGGTAATTCCACCCGCCTCTCCAACTGCCACTTTGGCGCGTCGAATATAGTCCAAAAGCGAGGTCTTTCCGTGGTCAACATGACCCATCACTGTAATAACAGGCGGACGTGACTCGGGTTCACCGTAATCGGCTTCATTGAGCTCCAGTGATTCCTCAATGGCATTCTCTTTAAGCGCCTTGGCTTTGTGACCCATTTCCTCTACCACAATAATGGCAGTCTCTTGATCCAGCACCTGATTAATGGTGGCCATATTGCCCAAAACCATAAGCGCCTTAATCACTTCGGCGGCCTTCACACTCATTTTATTAGCCAGCTCGGCTACGGTGATCGTTTCAGGAATGCTGACTTCTTTGAAGACGGGAGCTGTGGGCTTTTCAAACTGATGCTGTTTGTCGCCAGGACGAAATGGTCGGCCCTTTTTCTTGCGACGGCCAGCGTGATCGCCGGAGACATGGAGTTCTCCCCGATCCAAAACTTCTTCATCATACTCGGCACTGAAGCGGCCCTTGCCTTTACGGCGTTTGCCTTTCTTGCCAGCCTCTTTGCCACTACCCTCTTTTTCCCCTTTGGCAAATTTTTCTTCTTTGGTCTCAGTCTTGGCCTTTTTGCCTTTTTCCGCTTTTGCAGCGGCGCTTTCTTCGGTCGTAGCAGGTGCCACAGCCATTTCAGGCTCCGCTGCCGCCGCCGCTGGAGCGGCATCTTCTACAACGGGCGCATCGACTGATTCGGTGGAACCAACAAGCTCTGGGGTGCTTGCCTCGACCACGGGTGGGCTTTCCACTTGTGGCGGCACTTCTTCGGTGAATACTGTCTCTTCGGGTGGTGGCTCAGTCGGAGCGATCTCACTGCGTTTCACATAAGTGCGCTTTTTACGGACTTCTACGCTAACAGTTCGGCTGCGCCCCTCACCGCGACCTGCACGGCTGGACGTAATCCTGGCTGCGGGCGCGGATTGTTTTAACTCGCTTACGGATTTGCGCTTTAGGGTAATCTTTCGCGGACCAGCGTCGACTTCCTTATTGTTATCCCCACGCCTGCTGCGCAGATAGGATAGCAACTGCATTTTTTCATCATCGGTTATCGCCTCATCCGCAGTCTTTTCGGCCAGACCTGCTTCACCAAGCTGGACAAGTAAACGGTCGACAGGAATACCGACAACTTCCGCAAACTGTCTAATTGTCACTTCAGACATACTAATCTCCCGACTCTCTCAAATTCCTTCTATGGACCAAATCGAACAAAACTCGATTTGCTCTATATTCCGTTCTAGGCCTCACCGTTCGCAAACCAGGGTTCACGTGCCGTCATAATCAACTTCCCGGCCTGCTCTTCATCAATATCCAGCATCTCCACCAGTTCATCGACGGATTGTTCCGCCAAGTCGTCCATGGTTTTAACACCGTTTTTCGCCAATTGTTGTGCTAACTCATCTGTCATCCCTTCCATAGTGATCAGGTCCTGCGATGGGCTTGCACTCCCTAAGGATTCTTCCTGGGCAATTGCCTTTGTAATCAATGCATCTCGGGCGCGATTCCGCAGCTCCTCAACGACCTCTTCGTCAAACTCTTCGATACCCAGCATTTCCTGGATGGGCACATAGGCCACTTCTTCTATACTGGAGAAGCCTTCTTCCACCAGTATGGCAGCCACATCTGAATCCACTTCCAGTTGATCCATGAACAACTTCTGCAGATTTTCAGACTCTTCTTCACTCTTGGCCTCTGCCTGGGACTCGGTCATCACATTCAGTTCCCAACCTGTCAGCTCACTGGCCAGACGTACGTTTTGTCCGCCTCGGCCTATGGCTTGCGACAACTGATCTTCGTCTACCGCCACGTCCATACTATGGGAGTCTTCGTCCACCACAATAGACACCACTTCCGCTGGTGCCATGGCATTAATCACAAACTGGGCTGGGTTCTCATCCCAAATGATGATATCCACACGCTCGCCACCCAACTCGTTGGACACGGCCTGCACACGTGAACCACGCATACCCACGCAAGCACCAACCGGATCAATACGTGGATCGTGTGTGCGCACAGCGATCTTGGCGCGTAAGCCCGGATCACGGGCGGCGCTCATGATCTCAATCAGATTCTCACCGACTTCAGGCACTTCCAGTTTAAACAATTCGATAATTAACTGTGGAGAAACACGACTCATATAGAGTTGTGGCCCGCGGGTCTCGCTTTTCACTTCTCGTAAATAGCCGCGCACCCGATCTCCCGGTCTAAGCACTTCGCGGGGAATCAGATCCTCACGTGCGATAATCGCCTCGGCGTTACCACCTAAATCTATGTATATATTGCCTTTTTCTGTTCTTTTAACAACGCCGGTGATGAGTTCGCCCACCCGACCCTGGTACTGATCCACGATCTGGGCACGTTCTGCCTCTCTCACTTTTTGTACAATGACTTGTTTGGCGGTCTGGGCCGCGATACGACCAAATTCAACAGACTCGATGGGCTCTTCGTAGAAGTCACCCACATTCAATTCTGGATTCTTGGTTTGCGCAGTGGCCAGCAACATCTGACGAACTGGACCCTCGAAATTCTCGTCTTCGTCGTCTAGTACTTCCCAGCGACGAAAGGTATCGTAGTTACCGGTCTCGCGATCAATCTGTACACGCACATCTATCTCACCACCATTTTTTTTACGTGTGGCAGTGGCCAGTGCCGCTTCTATCGCTTCAAAAATGATGGATTTCTCCACCCCTTTTTCATTTGATACCGCGTCTACAACAAGTAAAATTTCTTTGCTCATACACCCAAGCCTCCAGAGGGCCAAAAGATTGCTGATTCGTCAACTTGTAATCTCACGAACCAAACGTTTTTTTAAAATTTTACCACCGGGACCAGATTCGCTTTGTCGACTTCGTCGAGGGTGAAACTAACAAGCACACCATCCACTTTTATAGCCAACTTACCTTCCTCTGTGACCCCCATCAATTCGCCCGTAAACACCCGACGCCCATCGCGCGCTGTACGTAGCTTAATCGTGCCCTCTGCACCAGCAAACCGCTGGAAATGGGCTTCAGTAAACAGTGGTCTATCCAGACCAGGTGAAGAAACTTCCAGGGTATATGCCCCCTGTATGGGTTCCTCCACGTCCAGCACGGCGCTCAGTTGGCGACTGACTTTTTCACAGTCGTCCACGCCTATCCCGATTTCAGCCTGGTCGATATAGATGCGCAACAAAGAATTTTTTCCCTGAGGCATAAACCTCAATCCAACAAACTCATACCCCAAGCCCTCGACCACAGGCTGGACAACACTTTCTAACTCTTTGTTTTTCATCAAGTTACCAAACAAAAAGTGGGCCGTCGGCCCACTTTTATTAGTATTCTATTACGCACCAAAAACAACCACTTAGCACGTTTTCTATAACGTAGGGTTGCTTCCTTTGCCGAAACGCGTTTATAGACTCATCGCTTCCCCGTGCGTGTTACGCATAAAAGGAAGGCAGTACATGTGTACTGCCTCCAAATTCATTGGGAAAATGATACTTCATCTTTCCAGCTATTTCCAGCAAAAGAGTTAAAATTTCCCTGTTTTCTCCACAAAATCAAAATCTCAGCGTAAAATGCCGTTGTATTTCTTGTGTTAAACAGGGCTTTAAGGCTAAAGTATTGCCTTTCCTACTTTGGCACCTCACTGAGCAGTAAACTATGACCCCTGAGCCAACACTAGCGGCGGACGCACAAGTGACTCCGCAAAGCGAACCCATTGTAACCGTTGTGGTAAACGGGCGAAAAGTAACGTTATTGGGCACGGCTCATGTCTCACGCGCCAGCGCAAATAAGGTAGAAGAATTGCTCAATTCTGGGGAATATGATGGCGTGGCAGTGGAACTCTGTCCCAGTCGATACAATTCCATCATCAATCCAGACGCCTTTGCCAAAATGGACCTGTTTCAAGTCCTCAAGGAAAAGAAAATGCCCATGGTGGCGGCCACTCTGGCGCTGGGGGCCTACCAGCAAAGACTGGCTGAGCAGTTTGACATTGTACCTGGCCTAGAAATGCGCACGGCCATCGACACCGCCAAGGAACACCAGATTCCCGTCTATCTGATTGATAGAGAAATCGGCACCACGCTCAAACGAATTTATCGAAATATACCCTGGTGGCAACGGGCCAACCTGGTTGTAGGGATGATGTCCAGCCTGTTCAGCCGCGAAGAAGTCACCGAGGCAGACATCGAACGCCTAAAAGAAGGCGATGTACTGGAGACCACATTTTCCCAATTTGCGGCCGACGCCAAAGAACTGTATTCACCCCTCATCGATGAGCGGGATCAGTACATGGCAGCACGCATCCTGCAGGAATGCGCAAACCACCCAGGAGAAAATATTCTGGCTGTGATTGGTGCCGGTCACATGAAGGGGATGAAGGGGTATCTGGACAAAGGTTTTGACGACTCCAGCAATTTAATTCAAAAGCTAGATACCATTCCCGCACCCGCCATGTGGCCCAAGTTTATCCCCTGGGCAATCGTCGCCGTCATCCTGATTGGTTTTGGAATCGGGTTTTCACGCAGCGATGAAATGGGCTGGCAAATGGTGATGGACTGGGTGCTCATTAACGGGGCCCTGTGCGCCTTGGGAGCGGCGATTGCCGGTGCCCATTTACTCACCATCATTACTGCCTTTTTGGCAGCCCCCCTCACCTCCCTCAACCCGACAATCGGTGCCGGCTTTGTTACTGCGGGAGTCGAAATCTTATTACGCAAACCCAGCGTGGGCGATTTTTCCGGTATACGCACCGCCAGCACCACTCTCAAGGGGTGGTGGAAAAACCGAGTCACTCGGATCCTGCTAGTATTTATATTAAGTACTTTAGGATCAGCTGCGGGCACCTACATTGCCGGGTTTAAAATTTTCTCACGACTCACCACCGGCTAATCCCTCGCCCCTAGAATTCCCAAGTATTCGTGGCAAGCTTCGTGCACTTTTTATGTGCTAGCAAATTTGTGTAATTGCCCCACCCGTGCTTGAAGGAGATAGCTATGTGGAAAAAACCATTTAACGAGCAACGTGCAGTCGAATCGACGCCCGCCCCCACCCAACGGGAAGAATCAAAATCAACTCAGGCACTTATAGGGCCGTCCATCACCATTACCGGCGGTCTGTCAGGTGAAGAGGATGTCATCATCCAGGGGCATGTGGAAGGCACCGTCAACTTTAAAAAACATAGTGTTACTGTTGGAACTCACGGGCGAATCAAGGCGGATATCTTTGCCAAAGAGATCTGTGTAGAAGGGAAGCTAGACGGCGACCTGCATGGTGAAACCCGGGTAATCATTCGCGAATCCGGTCAAGTTAGCGGCAATATTCTGGCACCCCGTGTTGTCATGGAAGATGGTTGTCGATTCCGGGGCAGCGTCGAAATGGACCCCAGTAATGCGGCGAGCAGTAGCAATGAACACAAAAAGACGATGAGCAATCTACCCCCCATGGCCCGTGAAGTTTTGAAGCAGCAATCAACTCCGGAGATGGAAGAAAAAAAGGTAATGAATAAAAACTAGAACCCAGGAGAACGTTATGGTTGCGCCAAAGGCGGTATTCAAGGATGGAATGATCAATCAGGCTCAAAGCCATTACAATTTTCTTGCGTTAAATGTCCTTTTTTCGCAACTCAACACCGATCGTAAATACACGATTTTGGATATGGGGCCCGCATCCGGCGCAAATATCAATTTTTTTTCCCACTATCACTGTAAGATCTTTATTGAAGACTTCTACCGCGTTCGCGTCGAGAATACGAGCAAGAAAGACAATCCATCCAGTGCCTCACTGCTTCAGGACTACGGGGATGGAACCAAGTTTGATATTATCCTTTTTTGGGATTTGTTTGACTATGTCGAACCCGATGATCTCAAGGACTTGATCCGACATCTGAGTAAATACTGCACCAAGGGCTCCATGTTGTTTTTTGTGACATCCGGCATGGAGTTTATTCCCAACCAGCCCGCCAGTTTCAAAATCATCGACAAAAACAACCTAGTCTACGAAAATCATGCGCCCACCACGCGTAAGAGTCATGGCTACAGGCAATCCGTTTACAGACAACTGCTCCCTGGCTTTTCACTCTATCGCGGTTTTCGCATGAGTTCGGGGATGGAAGAAAATCTGTTTAAGTTTGACTAGCACCAGAAACAAGTCAGAGACAACATAATCGCGATATCCCCCGGCATTCGCCCTTATTCCTATCGGAATGGGTTCCCTGTCATACGAGATCCGGTTTCGGAAAAGCGAGACACAATGGATCATCTCACGGTAAGAAACATTGACCACGATACGCCGATATGATGAAAGAAATTTCATCCATGCTATAAAAACATGGATGAAATTTACGTTGTCACCATACTTATGCCGCCCTTTGATTGCCAGAAGCCTCTTTTTGAAATACTTCAGTCGTAGTCGAGACAGTACTTTGTTCTTGCGACACCCTGTCAATACACTGTTGCAATGTAATGTTGCTTAGAAAATCGTAGATCTGTTGACTCAAGCCTTTCCACATCTCGAATGGAACATAGCGGTCACCCATCAGGTTCACGTTTTGTCTACGTTCGCCCAGCGCTTCCATTACTTTCGCTACCGTGATTTCGTCTGCAGAGCAAGCGAGACGATAGCCACCGCCTGGCCCACGTGTTCCACGAACAAGACCAGCCTTTCTCAGCTCGGCGAATATTTGTTCCAGGTAAGATAGGGAAATATTTTGCTTTTCCGAAATATCCGCGATCGTTAAAGGGCCTTTCTTTTCATGCATGGCAAGATCTATCATCGCAGAAACTGCGTAACGACCTTTAGAAGAGATTTTCATTTTGGCTTACCTTTGTTGAAATAAACACACTAAGGTTAGCGCATAAACCCCCTAGTTCTTTTGCGTAAATTTGTAAACATCTGTAAAAGTAATAGAAATGGGCAGATACTCACCACACTCTACAAGTATTTGTTTACATTGCGTTTACAATTGGGTTTGCAAAGGCCAAAGAGAGTTGAATGGGAATACAATTGGAAACAAAGTCAGGCCGAACAGCTCTCTGCACCCTCTTCCACCCACTTACGAATTCGCTGGGCATCGGACTTCCACCAACGATGAGAATAATGTGCCCGCACCTGAGTTTTATCCGTTCCCAAGGATTTAACATCCACCAATAACACGGTGTCTGATTCGGTGGGACCATATAAATAGGTAACCCGGATGGCGCCGGTCTTTTCACGGTTATTTCGGTCACCGCTCACCGTAATTTGACTGAGGGCTTTAGGGGAATTCAGGTAGCACTGCTTAGTCTGCTTCAATACCTTGGCAAACACGTCCTGATAGGTTTGATTAACGGTAAAATCGAGGGGGTTGGTCTTGTCACGCAACTCTTGAGGTGACAGGGAAACACAAGCCGACAGTGGCATTATTACAAATAAAATCAGAACGTTAATTGTTTTCATTCGACGCAAACTCCTCCTCACCGCGATAGCAGTATACCAGTTTTTTCAAAGATTTATAGCCACTCGTGGACTCAAACCAAAACCTGATAAAAGGAACTTATTTTGCAGCATAGAAGATTCAATGACGTTTTTCGTGTTGTAGGACGTTCAAAGGGTTAAGGCTAACTATAATTCAGTCATAGGTAGTCTGGATGTAGTCTCTTTGCAGTTGATATCCCCCTCACTGTATCACTAAGGAGGTACAAGATGGACCAATCAGTCGAACAGAACAAAAAAGACGAACAATTCATGAAGAATTTTGCCAAGGGTGCAGGTGTAGTGCTGGGCACGCTGTTTTTGGTAATCCTTTTTAATTTGCTGACCGTGGATTTTCTGTAATTTCAGTATACGGTGCGGTGCCCCAAACACCGCACCTCTTTAGCTCTCCCCTCAACTGTAACAAAATCGAGCCAGGCTGGTCTAACGATCAACGAATATGAGCTTTGTGGAGGTCTCATGCGGTTCAAGATCCCAAGATTTACATTTATCGGTTTTGTGCTCTCACTCCTTGTGCTTTCAACGGGAGTCAGCGCAGAACTCCGGACCTTCGAAGGCAAGTCCGACGGACTGAATAATCACACCGGAAAAGGGAAATGGACGATCGTGATGCTTTGGGCCTCGGATTGTCATGTGTGCAATCAGGAGGCAGATGAATACGTGCAGTTTCACAAGAAACACAAGGATACCGATGCCCAGATTCTAGGGGTGTCCCTGGATGGCAAGGCGCGTTACAAAGAAGCCAAAACGTTCCTGAGCAAACACAAGATCAACTTTCCGAGCCTGATTGGTGAACCGGAAGAAGTGGCCACTCTTTTTCAGGAGCTGACTGGGGAAGACTGGCGCGGAACGCCCACCTTTCTCGTCTATTCTCCCAAAGGAGAATTACTGGCCCAGCAAGTCGGCGCAGTGCCCACCGACCTGATTGAGCAGTTCATGGCCGCCAATAAATAGCCCATTTTCTCAATCGTTGAATCCTCTTTTTCACTACTGACAGAACCCTGTCAGTAGTGCTTATTTATCATGGCCCCTGTCAACTCAACCACAGGAGAAAAAAGATGGATAACCCGGGAATGGAAAGACACGGTTTAATTGGCTGGAATGAGCTCATCACTAATGATCTAGCCAGCGCCAAGTCCTTCTACAGCGAGTTGTTAGACTGGCAACTCACCTCAGTGGAATCGGAGAATGGGGAATATGCAGTCGTTAATGTGGGCGATCGCAAATTTGCTGGCATGATGAAGACGCCGCCCATGGCGGGCAACACACCCCCCACCTGGAGCTGCTATGTTACCGTCGATGACGTGGATGCCCGCTGTAAGCGAGCTGAGTCACTGGGTGGCAAGGTGATTGTTCCCCCAACCGATATTCCCAACGGAGGACGGTTTTCGTTTATCACCGATCCTCAAGGGGCTACAATCGGGCTCATTACCTATACAAATAACTAAGGTGCCAACTTAAGACTGTCTCTCTGCCAGGGAGGCAGTCTTCCACTACTATGCGTAGAGCCGACAGACTTTTTCAAATCATCCAGATGCTGCGACACGACCGCGTGGTCACCGCGCGTGACATCGCCCAGGAGCTGGAGGTTTCCGAGCGCACCATCTACCGCGATGTGCAGGATTTGTCGCTCTCAGGCGTTCCCATACTCGCTGAAGCAGGGGTGGGCTATCGTTTGATGCAAGGCTTCGACCTACCCCCGCTCATGTTTACAGAAGACGAGCTTGCGGCGCTGTTGCTGGGTATGCGCATGCTGCAAGTCCATTCCGATCAAGGGCTGGCAAGGGCGGCCAGACAGATCCTACAAAAAGTAGAACACGTTATTCCGGAAAGGCTGAAACCGGAACTGGAGCGGGAAGACCTGATCGTACCCGACTACCCCTCGACTCTCTCCCTCACCGACCAACTCTCGACCCTGCGGGCTGCTGTTAAGGAACAGAAAAAGGTCTTCTTTGCCTACAAACGGGAAGACGGCGCGAGCTCAACACGCACCGTGCATCCGCTGGGGCTGTTTTATTGGGGCAAGGTGTGGACCTTAGTGGCCTGGTGTGAACTACGGGATGATTTTCGTCACTTTAGACTGGACCGTATGAATGAGCCGGCGATGCTGGATGACGTATTTCCGGCCGTTGCAGGCAGGAGTCTGGAGGATTTTTTACGGCAGTATTGGGGAGTGGAGAAATAGAGAATGAATTAGGAGGCCCTACTCACGGTGCGCTTGCCTTTATCCCACTTCCTGGCACTCAGAAACTTCAACAAGGACTCAAGATCCAACGGTTTGGTAAAATAAAAACCCTGCACTGTATCGCAGCTTAGCATTTCCAATAGGTCCAAAGAATCCCGATTTTCCACCCCTTCTGCCACCACATTGAGTCCCAGGTTGTGCGCCAGATCAATGATGGAACGAACAATGACTGCATCATTTTCATCGGTCGACATTTCACACACGAAAGACTTGTCTATCTTTAATTCGTGCACCGAAAGTTTTTTCAAATATTCCAGCGACGAGTATCCAGTGCCAAAATCATCGATCGCCAGTTTCAAGCCCATCTTTTTCAGCAGGCTTAAAATCTCCATTGCCTTCTGCACGTCTGTCATCAGGGTGCTCTCTGTGATTTCCAAAACCACGTTCGACGAATCGATACCGGTTTTTCGAATCAGTTTTTGAATCTGCTCTGGGAGCAGGGGATCTTGTATATCCTGTGCCGATAGATTGATAGACACGTCCAACTCAAAACCATTCTGATTCAGTGTTGCGATCTGATCCATGGCATTTTCCAACACCCATTGAGACAAGGTCGCAATCAGACCAGTACGCTCGGCGATTGGAATAAACAAATCCGGCATAAGCAATCCCCGCTCCTTATGCTCCCAACGTACTAGCGCCTCTACCCCAACACATTCGTTGGTCTTCAAATCGATTTTCGGATGATAGTGGAGGATCAACTCCTCGTTTTCGATGGCATGCCTCAACTCCCCAACCAGGGCCAAACTACGCATGCTGTGTTGATCCGTTTCTGGGTCATAGACAACAAAACCAATCTTCTGCTTCTTGGCTCCATACATGGCTATATCGGCCCGCTGAATGAGAGTATCGATATGCTCGCCGTGCTCGGGAAACATGACTATTCCAACACTGCCGCCCACCTGAAGCGTATGACCCTCGATCTCAAAGGGTCTGTCCAGGGTGCCAAGAATTTTACTGGCCATCACCGCACTGGTATCAATGG
>JAOUPJ010000277.1 GCA_029879945.1 Gammaproteobacteria bacterium | reverse complement strand
TATCACGTTATCTGCGGCGTTTCCTGTAATTTGGTCGTCTCCACCCCAGCCCTTAATACTGAATATATTGAGTAGCTCGGTATTGCTGAAATCCAGGATATTTTTTGCGTTTGAGCCGCTTATGATATTTAGTCCGCTGCCACCATCGATCTGTTCAACTGTATCAATCAGCTCGAAACGATATAGGCCAATAACGTCATCCCCATCCGATCCCACTATTTTGTCAATTCCATCTCCGCCATTGACTACATCGTAGCTATTTATTTCACCCTCAACAAGAAACAGGTCATCTCCCCCCTCACCGAAAAGTGTGTCATGACCCTCACCACCAACGATGATGTCATCCGCAGAGCTGCCATAGATGATATCGCTTTCACCCATTCCCTCTATACGAGCGATGTTTACCAACTCCGTATTTCGAAAATCGAGTGTGTTTCTGGTCGCATTGCCTCGTATAATATTCTTTCCAAGTTTTCCATCGATACGTTCCACGGTATTGGCCAGTTTGAAGGTGTAGAGACCAAAAATATCGTCTCCGTCTGTGCCGGCGAGTTGATCGAATCCATCCCCCCCGTTGATGGTATCAACGCCACTAAACTGGTCCTCTACGAGAAAGATATCGTCGCCACCCTCGCCGAATAGTGTATCATTGTCCTCGCCACCAACAATGACGTCATTGGCGGGGCTGCCATAGATGATGTCATTTCCACCCATTCCCTCTATACGAAGGATGTTGACCAGCTCAGTATTTCGAAAATCCAGCGTGTTTCTAGATGGGCTGCCTCGTACGATATTGGTACCAAGTTTTCCATCAATAATTTCTACAACGTTTTCCCCGCTGTGATTATTTAAAGAAATGTAATCATCCATATCTGAACCAACGATTGAATCAATGCCGTCGCCCCCAGAGATAGTATCTACGCCATCGAATTGCCCCTCAATCAGGAATAGGTCATCACCCGATGAGCCGATAAGAACATCGTTTCCAGGGCCGCCTACAATAACGTCGTCTTTACTGCTTCCTGTAATTCTATCGTTGCCTTTTTGGCCTTCAATTCGCGCGATGTTTATCAGTACTGTGTTTGAAAAATCAAGCGTGCTGTAGTATTGGTACCCTCGAATAATATTGGTGCCCAACTTGCCATCGATTATTTCTACGGTGTTGTCGCCGGAAAAAGAGCTGAAACCGATGATATCATCGTCATCAGAACCCAGAATCTGATCGATTCCTGGGCCGCCATTGATTAGATCAAACCCATCATAGAGTCCCCGTACCAGAAAGGTATCATTGCCTTCGTCTCCTGAAAGCGCGTCGGCGCCTTCCCCGCCTTCGATTACATCGTCCCCTTTTGAACCGATTATTTTATCATTTAGCACGGCACCCAGTATTTTTGATATATTCACCAGTTCAGTGTTTCTGAAATCGTACAAACCACCGTATTTTGAAGTCGCGATTATATCGGTACCACCGCCACCGTCTATTTTTTCTACGGTGTTTTCGCCCGTGAAATAGGGAAATTGGAACACATCGTCTGTTGTGAAACCGAGCACTTGGTCAAAGCCCTCGCCACCGTTAACGACATTGCTACCTTCGTCGGAGCCAGTAATCCAAAACGTATCGTCACCTGCGTTTCCTTTTAGGGAATCGTTACCGGGGCCTCCCACTATGACGTCATTTCCAGCGCTGCCAATGATGAAATCCCCATCGTCCTTCCCTTCAATTCGGGCGATATTGATCAGGGTTGTATTAGAAAAATCCAATACATTTCTGAATTTATTGCCAACGATAATATTGGTTCCACCCCCACCATCAATGGTTCGCACGAGTCCGTTGGCAGAGAACGTTGCAAATCCCAGTACCATATCGGTGTCATCACCGATAATCGTGTCATAGCCGTTTTCATCGATCACGATTTGATAATTATTGGTGTTGTCAGAAAGATAAGAGACGATGCCGCGATCGGAAGGGTCGTACTGATTGGCATCGTTCCAGTCCAGGATCCCGTCGCCGTCATCGTCATCATCGTATTCATTCACCGTCCCGTCGCCATCGGTGTCGATGAAAAGATTCATATTGGCCACAGGAAGACCGGAATGACCTGCAAAATTTGCATAGCTCTCCAGGTTCTTGGTGATCTGATCCGGACGTAGCATATGCATGGCGCGCTTTAAATTGCTGAGTGTATTCGGGTCGTCGTTGATTAGGCCATCTTTGGCAATATCATTAGCGATTAAGTTTAAACGTTGGCGTAGCAGTGCATCGATTGTGTAATCCGGGTATTCTTCTTTGGAAAGAATGGCAAATTGGTAGATGGTTGCAGAAAGGGCGAGTACATAGGCGTTACCCGCCGAGTTGCTTTCATCCACATTGTAGAGACTCAGACGAGTGAATTCACTCAATTCTGTTAGAGGTAGCACATCTTTTAGTGCATTAAGTACGTCTGATTCCGCTTGTCGGATCGCTTGTTCCGCACCGTAGTTTGAATACTTCATTAAATAGGTGGCACGGTTCGCACTCAAGTGAGTGAGTATGCTCACATAGGCGTGGTAATTGTTTTCTTTTTTTACATTGTAGACTGCCGTCAAGGTCAGGTCGGAGATAGAAATATTGTTCAGGATTTCGTTGAAATGCAGACCGGTGACAGAGATGAGGTGGGGACCCAAATCGGTCGCGTACATATCAAAGTTACCCAGATCATCATACGTTTCCGTGGCGTAACCGTCAGCGGCAAAACCATTGGGAAGAAGTTTGTCAATCTCGACTCTGGATCCAAGCAGGAACGGGCCTTTTTGTGCGGTTCCAGGGATTTCAAATTTGTATTTATCTAAACCAGTTCCGACGACTCCATCGTCCTCACCTGTGCCGCAGGCCAACAGGAACAGTGGCAGCAGCAAGATTAAAAATTTGAGTGATCCAAAGGTTTTCATATTGTTTTCTCTAATGCGCTAGATGCGGGCCATATCGTTTCCGGTCGTGAATTGTGTGTCTTGCCCGGAGCAACATAATTCTTAACTAACGGAGAGTGGGGTGCCTTCGCCTAGGCTCAATTTCTTGGTAACGGGATGCTCATCCCTTGGTATAGCGACACAATAACAGTTCTTGCTTTACTGTAAGTAAGTTAATAACTTACTGATAATTAAGTAAATTATTTAACGATTGCCCCAACGACCCACGTTAGAGGGAAATTCTAACTTTTTCAGCTTAAGCCATAATTAACAAAGACTTAGAACAGTTTTTGTGCAGCTGGAATAGGTTTGTGTGGTAGAGAGATTTTATTTTTCTGTACGGCCTGTAAGAAAATAGCATTATCAATTGAGGGTATTCAGGTCAATGGTCTGATCGCTAAACTGGATGAATTCGAAGTTACGCAATGTATCAGAACCTTCATCTCCGTCATTGAGATTGAGATCTTGTATGATGACTACACCTTCATTTACCGTGATGTTGAAGTCTGTTCTATTACCTTGGAAGACGGCGATGTCAATACCGTCATGACCATCGAGTTGATCATTTCCTTCATGGCCTATCATGGTGTCGTTTCCAGGGCTACCGACGATAACATTATTTCCATCCATTCCCTCGATACGGGCGATATTTACTAGCTTCGTTTCGCTGAAATTAAATCCACTCCTTCCATTGGAACAGTGAATGAAATTGTAGCCCAGGCCTCCGTCAATTTTCTCGACGCGACGTTCCCCAGTAAACTGCGAAAAGCCAAAGACGTCGTCGCCCTCAGAGCCGAGAATTTGATCGAAACCCTCGCCCCCAGAGACGTTGTCGAACCCTTGGTCACTCCCATGAACCAGAAAGGTATCGTTTCCGTCATGACCATCGAGTAAGTCATGGTCTTTACCGCCTACGATAATATCGTCTCCCCGGCTGCCCGTGATCGCATCTCTGCCATCCATCCCTTCGATTCGGGCAATGTTAATCAACTCGGTTTCACTAAAATTGAGAAAGCTGGAATTCCTAGAGCCTTGAATAATGTTGAGGCCCAGTCCGCCATCAATTTTTTCTACACGGTTCTCCGCAGAAAAAACAGTAAGACCTATGATATCGTCTTCATCGGAGCCGAGTATTTGGTCATAGCCACTGCCCCCGTTGAAAGTATCGAATCCTTGGTCCTTGCCGTATACTAAAAAGGTATCATCTCCATCATGCCCCTTCAGGATATCGTGATTCTTACCACCGTTGATGATGTCGTTTCCTTGGCTCCCTATGATGGAGTCTCTGCCATCCCTGCCTTCGATTCGGGCAATATTGATCAATTCGGTTTCGCTGAAATTGAGATAACTGGAATTGAGTGAACCTTGAATGATATTGTGGCCGAGGCCACCATCAATCCTTTCTACTCGGCGCTCGCCTGAAAAGATGCTAAGAGAAATAGTATCATCATCGGCAGAGCCCAGTATTTGATCGAAGCCGTTCCCACCAGAAATGCTATCTGATCCCTGATTATTGCCCTCTATTAAAAAGGTATCGTCTCCGTCATACCCATTCAGTGTGTCATGACCCTTACCACCTACGATGGTATCGTTTCCTCTGCTGCCGAATATGACATCGTTTCTATCGAGGCCCTGAATTTGATGGACGTTTAGCAACTCGGTATTTCTGAAGTCAAGCCAATCTTCTGAGGCGGTGCCTTGAATGATATTGTATCCCGATTTCCCATCAATCGTTCTCAAAGCGCTATTGGGCCCCAGTTTTCGGAGTACCAGGGTCATATCAAATTCGTTACCCATTACGGCATCGTATCCGTTCTCGTCCATTTCAATCTGATAATTCCCGTTCTCAATTGGAACGTACGTAATAGTGCCCGTGTCGCTGGGATTGTACGGATCAAGAT
>JAOUPJ010000045.1 GCA_029879945.1 Gammaproteobacteria bacterium | reverse complement strand
ATAGTCAATTTCGCGAAAACCTATTTTACAGCGGCATTCCCCGAATTGTGGCTATTTTTTCTCGGCGCTATATTCATTTTTGTCACCATTTTCCTGCCCCGCGGAGTAATGGGATTGGCTGAAGCGTTGGCAAAGCGAAAAAGGCGGGGCAGCGAAGACGTGGAGGTTGCCAGCAATGCTTGAACAGCTACGTGAGTCGGTCAGGCGTGACGAGGTATTTAGTTTCCTAAAACCCTCACCTTCTCCTTTGCTCGGGAAGAACCTGGACACCAGTCACGGCCCTATCCTGTATTTGGAAGACATAACGGTAGAGTTTGACGGCTTTAAAGCGCTCAATAACTTGACCTTAACCATCGATGACGGTGAGTTGCGATGCATTATTGGTCCGAATGGCGCTGGAAAAACAACTATGATGGACGTCATTACGGGTAAAACGCGTCCCGATAGTGGCTTGGCGTATTTTGGCCAGACCATAGATCTTACAAAGCTACAGGAATACGAAATCGCTCAAGTCGGCATAGGGCGAAAATTTCAAAAACCCACGGTATTCCCAAATCATACTGCATTTGAAAATCTGGAACTGGCACTGGACGCAGATAAGCGCACCTGGCCTAGTCTCAGGTTTTCATTAACAGCGGAGCAAAAAGATTCCATCAATGAAACGCTGGAATATATTGGTTTGTTAGATTGCAGCACGATGCTGGGAAAAAACCTTTCCCACGGTCAGAAGCAATGGTTAGAGATTGGGATGGTCATGATGCAAAAACCCCGCTTGCTTTTGATAGACGAACCCATCGCGGGTATGACTCATCAAGAAACGGAAAAAACGGCAGAACTACTGCTCAAACTGGCTGGAGATCAATCCGTGGTCGTCGTTGAGCACGATATGCAATTTGTGCGCTCTATTGCCAATAAGGTGACAGTTTTACACGAGGGTTCCGTTCTCGCAGAGGGCAGCATGAGTGAAGTTCAAAACAACCAAAAAGTCATTGAAGTATACCTGGGTGAATAGTCATGTTAGAGCTTAAATCCATTAATCAATTCTACGGTGAAAGCCACACTTTATGGGACATTGATCTGTCTATTCAGCAGGGTGATTGTGTTTGTCTCATGGGACGCAATGGCGTAGGTAAAACGACTTTGTTGAAAACCATAATGGGCCTGTTGCCTGTCAAGTCGGGTACTATTCTTTTTGGTGGACAAGACATCAGTCGAAAAGATTCGGCCTCGCGTGCACCTCTGGGCATAGGGTATGTGCCACAGGGTAGGGAAATTTTTCCTCAGCTAACGGTGGAAGAAAATCTCAAATTGGGACTCACCCTTCGTGGAAACAAACTCAAGACGGTACCAGATCGCATCTATGAGCTTTTTCCGGTGTTGAAAGACATGTTACGCAGGCGTGGTGGAGACTTGTCCGGTGGTCAACAACAGCAGTTGGCTATTGGACGGGCCTTGGTGCTGAATCCGAAAATACTTATTTTGGACGAGCCCACTGAAGGGATACAGCCGAATATCGTTCAGCAGATTGCAAGCGTCATTGAAAGACTGAATAAGGATGAAAATCTCACGGTTTTGATCGTAGAACAAAAATTGCCATTCGCCAGACGGGTAGGAAAAAAGTTTGTTATTCTTGATAGGGGGAGGCGTGTGTCGTCCGGAAAAATGGAAGAATTGAACGACAAAGTGGTCTCCGATCACTTGACTGTTTAGGGTATGTTTGAAAAAAAGAATTTCATTCGTTTTATAAATACTTAAGATTTTAAATTTCTTTGCCGTTTTTTATAACGATCCTTTGTTGAAATAAAACCTTGTTGATGTTTAGAAAAAAGTTTTATAAGGGAATCGCCCTTCTTATTTCGATGCACCACTATGAGTTGGCTGAGCAGCAACTGCTTGGCTCCCTATGCCCTAACGAAGATTCCATTTTTAGTTTGCAGTATTTGAGAATATTGTATCGAGCGAGTGGGGCAGTTGAGGACGAGCTTCGATACGAGCAGCGATTGAGGCCTTGTCTTCTGGCGGAGACTGAGGAAGCGGTTGCTTTAGGTGCTCACTTGTTAGAGCAAGGGGTTTTCGTTTGATGAACTCGAATCATTGAAAAGTTATATAAAAGTACAAAGTCCTTACCAATTCCCTTTCATCGGGTTAATTCGTGCACTTTTTCCAAACGCCAGATTCGTGTTTATGAATCCCGTCGCTATATACACACCTGCAGCCAAAGCCAGGTGACTAAAAAGATGTACGCTACATCGATAGGTCGATGGCGAAACTATGAAGGACAATTGTCCGAGATTACAGATTTGGTCAGCCCAAGGGGCTATGGTAAAGCCGCTTAGGGTTCATGTCCGAGCCGATCTAGTTGGTCTCGGCGGTTTCAGGAGCCAAGAGAGATTTTAAAAATCTCCCGGTATGTGAGCTTTTTTCCCTGGCGATATTTTCCGGGGTTCCAGTGGCCAGGATAGTGCCGCCCTTATTGCCTCCTTCCGGCCCTAGGTCAATCAGCCAGTCGGCGGTTTTGATCACATCCAGATTGTGTTCTATCACAAGCACGGTGTTTCCGTGATCGCGAAAACGATGCAGTATGTGTAGCAATTGTTTGATGTCGTGAAAGTGAAGTCCCGTTGTGGGCTCGTCTAAAATATAGAGTGTTCTTCCTGTATCTCGCTTAGACAATTCTTTTGCCAGCTTGACCCGCTGTGCTTCACCACCGGAAAGCGTGGTTGCAGACTGGCCCAAGCGGATATAAGAGAGCCCGACCTCGGAAAGGGTCTTCAGTTTTCGCGCAATGGCAGGCATGGCGTCGAAAAAGACTAGCGCGTCTTCCACTGTCATATCTAGCACCTGGTGTATGCTCTTGCCTTTATACTTTATTTCCAGGGTCTCACGATTGTAGCGACGACCGTGGCATACATCACATTGCACATACACGTCTGGCAAAAAGTGCATCTCGACTTTTATCAGGCCATCACCCTGACAGGCCTCACAACGGCCGCCCTTTACATTGAAGCTAAATCTGCCCGGCGTGTAGCCGCGTGCGCGTGACTCGGGACTTTGCGCAAACAAATCCCGGATGGGTGTGAAAAGGCCCGTGTATGTCGCGGGGTTGGATCGCGGCGTTCGCCCGATCGGGCTTTGATCGATATCGATGATGCGATCAAAGTGGTCCAGTCCCTCTATCGACTCACAGGGGGCCGGTTCTGTATTGGCGCGATTGATGTGGGCCGCAGCATGCGCGTATAAGGTGTCATTGATTAATGTAGACTTACCTGAGCCTGAAACACCCGTAATACAAGTCATCAAGCCTACCGGAAAATCGACACTCACATTTTTCAGATTGTTTCCACTGGCGTTTGTTATCCGTAACACTTTATCCGGATCGGGTTTGTGTCTTTGCTCGGGAATTTCAATTTTTTCAACTCCCGATAGATAGCGTCCGGTGAGTGAATTGGGATCGTTAATAATGTCCTGGGGCTTTCCTTGAGAAATGATTTGGCCGCCATGAACTCCAGCAGCCGGACCGATGTCGACAACATGGTCCGCAGCTCGGATGGCGTCTTCATCGTGTTCCACCACTATCACGGTGTTTCCCAAATCTCGCAAATAGGTCAACGTGTCCAGTAATCTTTCGTTGTCACGCTGATGCAGTCCTATAGAAGGCTCATCCAACACATACATCACGCCCACCAGGCCGGCACCGATCTGGCTGGCCAGACGTATGCGCTGCGCCTCGCCACCCGAAAGTGAGTCGGCCTTGCGTTCCAGCGTCAGATAATCCAGTCCTACGTTAACAAGAAAGCTTAAGCGTTGTTGAATTTCGTTAACGATTTTTTTAGCGATGGGTCCGCGTTTTCCTGGCAAACTAAGCTCAGAAAAAAACTGATGGGCGATGCCGATGGGCATGTGATTGACTTCGGGTAGAGTCTTGTCGGTGATAAAGACTGATCGCGCGGCGCGATTGAGTCGTGTGCCCTCACAATCCGGACAGTGTTGATGACTTATATATTTAGCCAACTCTTCACGAACCATTTGGGATTCGGTTTCGTGATACCGTCTTTGCAGATTGTTGATAATGCCTTCAAATGGATGTTTGCGCGAAGTTTCTTGTCCACGTTCGTTCATGTAGGTGAACTTGATTTGTGTGGTTCCACTACCAAACAAAACGATTTCCTGAATATCCTTGGGCAGTTCTTCAAAGGGCGTATCCAGTTTGAATTTATAGTGTTTTGACAAGGAATGCAGCAATTGGGAATAGAAACTATTGCGTCTATCCCAATTACGAATCGCTCCTTCATTCAAACTCAACGATGGATGTGACACCACCCGTGCCGGATCAAAAAATTGTTTCACACCCAAGCCGTCACAACTGGGGCAGGCACCTGCGGGATTATTAAAAGAAAATAATCGGGGTTCCAATTCTTTAAGACTAAAACCGCATTCAGGGCAGGCAAACTTGGAAGAAAAGACAATTTCCTGATTGGGGTCATCCATTGGGCAGACTACAATGAGTCCGTCGCTTAACACCAGGGCTGTTTCAATAGACTCGGCCAGTCTTTGTTTTAATTCTTCACGTATCTTAAAGCGATCCACTACCACATCGATATTGTGTTTCTTGGACTTGTCCATCTCGGGGATGGTGTCCAGTTCAATAATTTCACCATCCAGTCTCACGCGGACGAAACCTTGCGCACGCAACTCACCCAGCATTTGTAAATGCTCACCTTTGCGATTTCTCACCACCGGGGCAAGCAGCATATAACGCTCATCGGCGGGAAGCTCCAGGATACTGTCTACCATTTGGCTGACAGTCTGTGCCTCTAAAGAAATATTATGATCGGGGCAGCGTGGCTCACCAGCCCGTGCGAACAAGAGCCGTAGATAGTCATAGATCTCGGTTATTGTCCCTACGGTTGATCGGGGATTGTGGGACGTGGATTTCTGCTCAATGCTAATCGCAGGAGAAAGCCCCTCGATGTGGTCCACATCGGGCTTTTCCATGACGGAAAGAAACTGGCGCGCATAGCTGGAAAGGCTTTCCACATAACGTCGTTGGCCTTCTGCATAAATTGTATCAAAGGCCAGTGAAGACTTGCCTGAGCCAGAAACACCGGTAAATACAATCAATTTATCGCGTGGGAGTTCCAGATCAAAGTTTTTGAGATTATGCGTTCTCGCACCGCGAATTCGAATTACATCCATAGCTTTCAGTGTTTCGGGCAAAACTGCTATATTACGGCCTTTCGTGTTGCACACGCAAAGGATACTCTCCCTTTGTGCTGGAAACTTGACCGTAAAGTAGTAAAAAGAATGCGTAATAAGACCAAACAAGACGACCCTAATGCCCCAGATCAAATGACGGCCACAGAGAAGAAGGCAGTTTCTTCCCTGTCAGGCATCTATGCCTTACGCATGTTTGGTTTGTTTATGATACTTCCTGTTTTTTCACTCTATGCTCAGGAATTGGAAGATGTAACCCCTTTTCTAATCGGCATAGCCATTGGAGCCTATGGCCTAACTCAGGCGGCATTCCAGCTCCCCTTTGGCATGATGTCGGATCGCATCGGGCGCAAGCCCGTGATTGCCATGGGCTTAGTGATATTTGCCATAGGTAGTGTGGTGGCGGCCATGTCCGACTCCATCTACGGCGTCATTATCGGGCGGGCTCTCCAGGGTTCAGGTGCCATCGCCGCCGCGATCATGGCCATGACAGCCGATCTGACACGCGAAGAGCATCGCGTTCGTGCCATGGCCTCTATCGGCATGAGTATCGGTTTTTCTTTTGCAATCGCTCTGGTGGCCGGCCCGGCCCTGGATCGCTGGATTGGCGTAGATGGCCTGTTTTGGTTGACAGCGGTTCTGGCAATTGCGGCGATTTTCATTATCTATGTACGCGTGCCCACGCCGACGACGATGCGCTTTCATCGTGATGCACAGCCAGTGCCTCAGCAGTTCAAAACCGTGTTACGCGACCCTGAACTGTTACGTCTGGATTTTGGAATTTTTGTGTTACACATGGCCCTCACAGCCACCTTCGTGGTCCTTCCAATAGCCCTTAGGGATCATGCGGGATTGGCGACTGAGCACCATTGGTGGATCTACTTCCCCATCATGGTGATTGCCATGGTGGTGATGGTGCCCTTCGTGGTGGTGGCCGAAAAGCGCAGACGCATGAAGCAGATTCTGACAGGTGCAGTGTTTATTCTCGCTATCTCAGAACTGCTGTTGCTCATTAGTTATGACACCACCTATGCGATTTTCCTTTCTTTGGGTCTATTCTTCATCGCGTTTAATGTGCTGGAAGCGACGCTGCCTTCCATGATTGTGAAGGTCGCCCCGCCTGACATCAAAGGAACGGCCATGGGCGTCTATTCCAGTTGTCAGTTTCTCGGAGCCTTTGTAGGGGGGGCTGCAGGTGGGTATATATACGGTGAGTTTGGAATCGGGGCCGTGTTTGCCTTCGCCGCTGCTGCTCTGGTGGCCTGGGGCGTCGTTACCGCCTCCATGCGCAATCCGCGCTACCTGGGCAGTTTCATGGTACGAGTCGGAGAGGTAGACGAGCGACGAGCGCGTCAACTTGTAGAAGAAATGACTGCCGTTCAAGGGGTTGCTGAAGCGGTGGTTATTCCCGAAGATGGTGTTGCCTATTTGAAGGTGGACAACAATGCCGTAGATAAGGTAGCTTTGATGCGTTTCGCGGTTCAGAGTGAAGCGTGATACACTAGAATTTCATTACAATAAAAATAATAGATAAGGAGTATGTTATGGCTAGAGGAATCAATAAAGTAATCTTGGTTGGAAATCTGGGATCAGACCCGGAAGTGCGTTATATGCCAAACGGCGGCGCGGTAGCCAACCTGAGTATTGCTACCTCAGAAACATGGAAAGACAAACAGAGCGGTGAAAGCAAAGAAAAAACAGAATGGCACCGCGTGGTTTTGTTCAACCGATTGGGCGAGATTGCAGGGGAATACCTGCGTAAGGGCTCCAAGGTTTATATAGAAGGGAAGCTCCAGACCCGCAAGTGGCAGGATAAAGACGGCCAAGACCGTTACACCACTGAAATTGTGGGCAGTGAGATGCAAATGTTGGATGGTCGCGGCAGCGGTGATAGTATGGGCTCAGCGCCGTCTCAATCGGCTTCAAGCCGGGCACCTGCCATGGCGGGTGGAGGCGATGCCCCCGATTTTGATGACGACATCCCGTTTTAACGATTTTGACTCTGGGAGTTGTGGCCGCTCGTTCTGCGAGCGGCTTTTTCTTTTGAGAGAGCGAAATGTCTGGAACTAGGCGAAAAACAAAAACCGTACAAGTAGGGCAGGTCCGTATTGGAAGCGAGGCACCCGTTGCCGTCCAGTCCATGACCAACACCGATACCGCCGATGCCATGGCGACTGTTGCGCAAGTGGTGCAACTGGCCAAGGCCGGTTCTGAACTGGTCCGAATCACGGTCAACTCCGAAGAGGCGGCCAAAGAGGTTGCCTATATCCGCGAAAAATTGGATGCCATGGGCTGTGATGTGCCCTTGGTGGGTGATTTTCATTTTAATGGCCACAAGCTTCTGGAGCGCTTTCCAGACTGCGCCGAGGCCTTAGCCAAATTTCGTATCAATCCCGGCAATGTAGGCAAGGGTAAGAAACGCGATATCCAGTATGGGTCCATGATTGAATTTGCCTGCAAATACGACAAGCCCGTACGCATAGGCGTCAATTGGGGCAGTCTGGATCAGGACCTCTTGGCGCGTATGATGGACGAGAATGCCGGTTTGGCCCAGCCCAAAGAGCCGCAGCAGATCATGCGTGAAGCGGTCGTGGAATCGGCCATCCAGTCGGCCCAAAAGGCCATTGAATGGGGGTTGCCGGAAGACAAGATCATCCTCTCCTGCAAGATGAGTCAGGTACAGGACTTGATCAGTGTCTACCAGGATTTGGCGGCACGCTGCGATTTTCCGCTACACCTGGGTCTGACCGAGGCAGGGATGGGTTCCAAGGGCATTGTGGCCTCTTCAGCCGCACTGGCGGTTCTGCTCCAGCAGGGTATAGGTGACACCATTCGAATTTCACTGACTCCGGAGCCCGGTGGTGACAGGACGCGTGAAGTGATTGTGGCGCAGGAAATTCTCCAGACCATGGGTCTGCGGTCTTTTACGCCCTTAGTGATCTCCTGCCCAGGTTGCGGTCGAACTACCAGCACCTATTTTCAGCAACTTGCTCAAGACATCCAAAGCTATATACGACACCAAATGCCTGAGTGGCGTGGCCTCTATCCCGGCGTGGAAAATATGAACGTGGCCGTGATGGGTTGCGTGGTGAACGGCCCAGGCGAAAGCAAGCATGCCAATATCGGAATCAGCCTGCCCGGCACGGGTGAAAGACCTGTTGCCCCTGTGTATGTGGACGGCGAGAAAACGGTAACGCTAAAAGGCGATGCTATCGCGGCAGATTTCCAGAAAATCATCGATGAATATGTGTCGACGCGCTACGGGGCGGGCGCTTAAACCGTCTTACACTGCAAGGGCGGATTGGCTGGGAACAGCTTGGTTTCAACCACATGGTGGCGCTGGGCGTCTGGATGCACGGTTTTAAACTCCCGCCACGCAATTCTGAGGAAATTTTCCTCGTCCTGATGCGTCGCCACTTTTCTTCCATACATTTTGTTGCATAAACGACCACTGTCCTCGCGATATTCCCATTTAACAATTATCCAATGCTCATCACCTAGTGGCATCCTGTACCTCCTATGTTTTGAATATGAATCAGTATGGGTAAGTGGCCGTTTAGAAAACCCCAGCCAAGACTAAAAAACGCATCTGTCCCTACTAAAAAGCGTAATAGATGAATCGCCGTTTGTGAAGCGACGCCACAGGATTTGCCTGGGCGTCGAATCGTTGTTCTGTAAGCAATTTATTAATGGTGTTTTTTGTCCTGTTTTTCAGCCAGCAGGGCCTCGCCCTCGCATTCCAGTTTCTTGGAAGCAGCTGCCACCTTGTCCATATAGCTAAATAACAAGCCGGATACCACGAAGGTGAGGTGTATTCCCACAAGCCAAGCCAGCTCTTCGGTTTCATAATTATCTAGTAGCAGGAAGGCTTTGAGTAGCTCTATCCCGGAAATAGCCACAATTGAGCCGAACAGCTTTATTTTTAGGTCAGAGAAATCGACTTTGCCCATCCACTTGGGACGGTCTTCGCTGCCAAAGGTGTCGATTTTGGAAACAAAGTTTTCGTAGCCGCTAAAAATAATGATCAGCAGCAGGTTGGCCAAAAGGGTCAGGTCAACCAGCACCAGGGTTTGCAAAATGAGGTGCTTGAATTCGGCATCCAATACGGTTGGTAGTAGATTGGTGAATTGCTGGAAAAACTTAATGAGTAAAAAAAGTATCGTGATCACCAGGCCCAAATAGAATGGCGCCAGCAACCATCGGCTCCTAAACAGCAAGCTTTCTAACCCATGTTCTAATGATTTCATTCAAGTTACTCCTGTAACACCAGATCGCAATATGGGTTTGTTCGGGGTGATTTCAAGGTGCAAAGAAAAAAGGCCGGGATATTACCCCGGCCCTTTTTGAGCCTTATGGAATTGAAGGTTTGGGCGGATTGAATCTCGAAAAGGTATCAAGCCCGCTCCTTTCTCCTATTGAAATATGTACGCTGCACCCGAATTCGACATCGAATTGTCGGCCCCGGTACCGGTGGTGCCTGTTTCATTGCTGTCCTCATGAAAGGCTGACCCCACAATGGTGTCACCACTAACACCCACGGCCCAGCCGAATTCGTCGGATTGCTGTTTGTTGGAGGTATTATGTTCGGAATGTAGGGTCCAGGTAGTACCGCTGCGTGTATAGACATTGATTGCACCTGTATTGGTCGAGGCGGCCTTTTCGCCTGGTGCACCAACAACCAGGGTGTCCTTGTCCAGTGATACCGACCAGCCAAAACGTTCACTACTTGAAGTGGTTTTGGCTTTGATATATTCCTGTGGTGACCAGGTGCTTCCCGAACGGGTAAAAATAAATACGGCGCCGGCACTGGCTGACCCAGTCAGGGCCGGGTTGCCGCCTACGCCACTACTAGTACCCTCTTCCCCCCAGGCACCCACGGCAAGGGTGTCGCCACTCAGGTCGACGGCATAGCCGAAGTTGTCATTGCTTCCGGGGTTGGATGACTTGATATAGGCCTCTTGTGCCCAGCTTGTTCCCGTGCGGGTAAACACATAGACCGCTCCGACAGACGACGGCGATAGGTCATCGTTTGGTGTGCTATTGATTCCTGTTGAGGAGCTACCCTCCTGGTGGGCGCCTACTGCCAGGGTGTCGCCCTCCAGTGCGACTGATTTACCGAACTTGTCATTCAAGCCAGTGTTCGAGGCCTTGATATAGGCCTGTTGCGACCAGCTTGTTCCGGACCGGATAAACACATACACGGCACCTGAATCCGTCGCATTATCGAGTGTCTGATCGCCATCGACATCGGTAGCGCTACTGTCTTCCAGACGGGCGCCTACGGCCAGGGTATCGCCGTGAATCGCTACGGCGGAACCAAAATTATCCCCGGTACCGCTATTGGATGCCTTCAAGTACGCTTGTTGAGACCAGGTGGTGCCACTTCGGATGTATACATAGGCAGCCCCGGAACTCGCCTTTCCACCGCCCTGATCACCGTTTACGGTAGTCGAGGCGCTATCTTCACCACAGGCGCCGACAACGAGTGTGTCACCGTCCAGCGCGACCGAACAACCGAAGTAATCTTCCAGATCGGTATTAGACGCCTTGATGTAGGCCTGCTGGCTCCATGTACCCCCACTGCGGGTAAACACATAAACAGCGCCAGCGTATATCTTGCTGTTGTCAGTCTGATCGCCATCGATGCCGGTGGCGGCGCTGGATTCATAGCGCGCGCCGATTGCAATGGTGTCGCCGTCGATGGCAAGGGAATAACCAAATTCATCGCCATAGCTTGTATTGGCGATACCGGAATTGGAGGCCTTGACGTAGACGCGTTCGGCGAGTGTGCTGGCCACTTCACGTGTTGGCGTCAGGGTATAGGCTTGCACGGTATTGGCCTCGGATGTCACCTCGATGTTGATGGCCGCATTGGCGCCTTCCGCAAGTGCCAGTAACTGACTCCTGTTGAGGCTGTCCACTGCCATGGTATTGACCTTTACGCTCGCGCCCGGGTGTTCGGTGGGCACGGTGAGTTGCAGACTCGCCGCGAGAAAACCGACGGTAGCGGTGTAATCGAGCTGTGCGGGGTCGAAGGTTTGATCAAGCGCACTGGCAGACAAGTTTATGCCTGAGAGATTATTGTTGGTGCTTGGACCTTGAGTGACTGCCGATAGGGTTGCCACACCGTTTGTGGAACCTGTTGCCGCAACGGGCGTGACTTCAAATTGTAGGGCCTGGTCAAAGTCTGCCGAGCTCACGGCGTAACTCGTAGTCGTTTCGCCGGGAATAGCGACGCCATTGCGTAACCAGCGAAAGGTGGAAGTGCCTTCTGCATCACTTTCCAGGTCGCTATAGGTATAACTTCCCGATAACACGTCACCGGCTTTTATTCTCCCGCCATTATTGTCGACGATACTGAGACTGGTGGCGGTTGGGAATTCGTTGACACCGAGTGCACCGGATGTAGCGGCTGTTCCCGTCGTCACCCCCGTGGCGGCAATTGGTGTGACTTCAAAGGAAATGTTGGTTCCTGCCTCGGCAGCAGTCACGCTATAGCCTATGCTGGTTGCGCCGGGAATAGCGACGCCATTGCGTAACCAGCGAAAGGTGGAAGTGCCTTCACTATCGCCATCCTCATCACTATAGGTATAGTTGCCGGTGAGGCTATCCCCAACGATCAACGCCCCGCCATTACTATCGACTATTCCTACGCCTGTTGCGATGGGGGCGACATTAACAATGGTCAGTCCGGGTGACGTCGCAACAACGGGCATCGTGGAGCCTGTGGAGGCAGCCAGTGTCACTTCGAAAACTATCTCCTTACCGAGATCATCGATGGTTGTAATATAGGTGCTGTTTGTCGCGCCGGGGATGGCGACACCGTTTCGCAGCCAGCGCACGCTGGTGCTGCCTTGTGGATCATTCTCTGTGTCAAAGTATACATAGCCCCCGCTCAAGGTATCGCCCACGATGGGTGAGCTACCATTGGTATCAACAATTAGGATGTCGCTTATTACTGGCAGGGTATTCGGTGTTACACCGCCTGAACTTACAGCCGTACCCAATGTAGTGCCTGTACTGGAAACCGGTGTTATTTCAAAATAGAGCATGTAGCCGCTGTCTGCTTCTACGGTGGTGTAGCTCGACTGGGTGGCACCGGCTATCGCCTGAGTGCCTCTGAACCATCGATAGGTAGACAGGCCTTCCGCATCGCCATCGATATCGTTAAAGGTATATGAGCCGGTGAGTGTATCGCCGATGAGGAGTTGGCCACCATTCGAATCAACCGCCGTTACGTTACTGGCAGTGGGGGCGAGGTTTCCGATAACAACAATTGAAGACAAGGTGCTCTGACCCACTAGCGTACCGCTCACCGCAACAGGTGTGACTTCGAAACGAAGGTCTTTTTGAGAATCTTCTGGTAGCAAAGTGTAAGTGTTGCTGGTCGCGCCGGAGATCGCGACATCATTACGAAACCAGCGAAATCTGGATTGTCCTTCTGCATCGCCTTCGGCATCCGAGTAGCTGTATACAGCAGTCAGTTGCTCGCCAACGAGGGCTGCGCCTCCATCGGTATTTGAGATACTGAGATTTGTTGCCACCGGGGCGCTGTTCGCAATATCGTCCGCCTCACCCGAACAGGCCGATAAGGCGAGCACCAGTGATGCGATGGCAAAAGAACGATGGGTAAAGTTCAGAGGCTGGGACTTCATAATAAACACCTTGGTTTTCTCGTTTAAATTATCCGGGGGGGCGTACAACTCCAGCGGCTGGTTTTCGAATACCAGGGGATAGGCGGTTCGACTTTCTGAATCAATTCAGTATTGCCTTGCTGGCATTACCCTAATAAAAAGTGAGGGTATAAACAAGTCGACTAACCTCGGTAATTTTTTGGTGAATTTGTCTAAATCTTTTCAAGCAGTTCTGCTTGGACTTGTTCCGGGTTGAACCTTATAGCAGGGCGGCACTCAGGTTTGGCCCGGTTTCATGTACCCTATTTTCTAAAGTAAGTGAGTACAGACGTGGGCGTAGGGGAAATCGAACAAAGATTTTTAAACGCATTCTACGCTGCAGACGAAGGAAATTTCCTCGTGGACTCAATTTAAAATGTTGGGCGTTTTGTTGTGTGCCTAGATCAGTATGGGCAGACCGAAGGACTAACACGAGGAAGACAAAATTACAAACCGAGGTGGTAGCGAAGCGGTCTGGATTCCGATGAGGCACATTAAAAATCGGAAGTTAAAAAAAAGGCCGGTACAGGGAGGGGACCGGCCAAAGTGGGTTTTTGCCTTTCGGCAAGCGGGATAGTGGTTACAAAAAATCGTTATGCGAGTCCACAGGCTAGGTTGCCCGGAACGGCAATGTCTATACGTTTGGGTTTAGGAAGATTCATATTGTCCATGATCTCCATAAACGCCTCCTTGGGCCTGTTTTGTCCCAGGCGTGGATTCAATGCCTTTTCTTCACCAATGGTGGATGCCGTGAAGCCGCTATAGTCATGACCCGGATAGACAATCGTGTCATCAGGTAAAGTAAAAAGTTTTTGAGTAATCGACTCATACAAGGTCGCTGAATCACCTTGTTGAAAATCGGTGCGGCCACAGGCGCGTATCAACAGGGCATCACCCGTAAAGACAGCGCCATCGATAAGAAAGCTCACGTCGCCAGCCGTATGACCGGGAGTGTGTATAGCCTTAATGGTCTGAGACCCCAGCTTAAACTCGTCTCCGTCTTCTATTTGGATATTGGCGCATTCGCTGCCGCCGTCTCTATGCACACCCACCTTGGTGCCAAACAACATGCGATGTTTGCCCGAGGCCGTAATGTGGTCGGCGTGCACATGGGTTTCCAGCGCATATTTCAGATTCAGATCCAGCGCTTCGATGTACTTACTATCTCGATCAAATTGCTCTTTCACCGAATCTATGATGGCGGCCTCGCGAGTTTCTTCATCCCACACCAAATAGGTGTAGGTCCAGGTGTCTTGATCAAAAAGTTGTCTTACTTTCATGGCTGACCTATCTCCGCGATAATTTAAAATATAATTAATTACTAATATATAAAGGCAAAAAATTTTAATTGTTCAGATAGTTCTGTGCATTCCCTACATTGTGAACATCATTGAAGCCCATGCTGTTGAGGATCATCTGGGCCTGGGCGCTACGACCACCACTCACACAATACACGATCACAGGCTTACTGTTATCCAAATGCTGGGAAGCCAGATTGGGAATCATGTTTACAGGGATATTGATGGCTCCTGGTACTGCGCCGTTACTGAATTCCTGCGGATTTCTAACATCCACCAGTTGGGCATTTTGTTCTTCAACCATGGCCCGTGCGTGACTGCCTTTAATAATAGATGACATGAGATGATCTCCTTACTGTTACCAATCAGTGTTGCAATTTTTCACACAAGCCCAGAAGCAATTCGGCCTCATCAGGGCTTAGTTTTGCGAGCAGACTATTTTGTACCTGGACTCGCACAGGGGTTACCTTATCCAGTAACTCCTCGCCTTTTTTCGTCAAAGAATAAGACTTTTCACGAGTACCCGGTAGCGAATTTTTACAAATCCAGTCGTTACCTTCCATGATTTGCAGTTTTCGACTCAGAACACTCCGTTCGGTGACGGTGAGATCCGCGATATCTTTTATCGTGGTCTGTTCACGGCTCCCAATCAGGCTGAGCACAGGGACCTGGGTGGCTTTAATGCCATAGGGCCTGTAGGCGTCCTCATAGGTTTTCATCACCACATGACTCGCTTTCAGTATCTGAAGATTGATACATAATAGCTTGTCTGTCTCGGGTCTTGGTTCCTGCATGAAGCGGTTTCACCTAGCTTGTGTGTATATGCATGTATGTATATGCACTTTTGAATCCGAAATCAAGCCCAATCTGCAAAAAGTGTGATCTGGGTCATGGAATTGGTTCAAATCCAGTTCTTAGTCGCAGTTTCCTGCTGCCTGGCAGTAAGACTGTTTCAGACCGGGATTCGCACGATTCCAGGGGGCCTTGGTCAGTAGATTGACTGCTGCACAGTTACCCGTGATTCCCGCACTAAGTAGGCCGATACCCGCAAAGGCGCTGGCGATACCAAACCAGGGGCTGATGAAGACGGCCAAAAGGGAAAAGACCAGGATCATGCTGCCGACGGTGAGTTGCATCTGGCGAATCAAGGGCAAGGGCCCGCCGATGACCGCCTGAACTGGCTTACCTTCTTGTTTCCATTGTAAAATTCCGCCTGGATAGGCCTCGTAGCTGTGGGCGTCATTATAGCCCAGGCCCTTGGCAATCTCGGTGGCCTGCGTAGCGCGGGCACCACTGCGGCACATG
>JAOUPJ010000276.1 GCA_029879945.1 Gammaproteobacteria bacterium | reverse complement strand
TCGCTTTGCCAACGCTTCAGCCAATCCCATTACTCCGCGGGGCAGGAAAATGGTGACAAAAATGAATATAGCGCCGAGAAAAAATAGCCACAATTCGGGGAATGCCGCTGTAAAATAGGTTTTCGCAAAATTGACTATAATCGCTCCCACGATTGCACCATAAAGCAGGCCCCTGCCACCTACAGCAACCCACACGACCAGCTCAATGGAATTGAGCGGCGAGAATTCACCTGGATTGATAATTCCAACCTGAGGCACATAGAGTGCACCTGCAATGCCCGCTAAGACAGCCGAGAATACAAATATCCAAAGCTTGAAGCTTTCCACTTTATAGCCTACAAAACGGGCGCGAGATTCTTCGTCTCGAATGGCTACCACCACTCGGCCCATTTTGGAATTTACGATGATGCGGGAGGCGAGATAGGCGAGAGCCAGAGCCACTGCAGAGCATATGAACAAGGCAACGCGTGTGGAATCTTCTTGCAGACTAAAACCGAGTATGTCTTTGAAATCCGTTAGCCCATTGTTTCCGCCAAATCCCATTTCGTTTCGAAAAAAGGCCAGCATCAAGGCATAGGTCAGCGCCTGAGTAATAATGGACAAATACACCCCTGTTACCCTGGAACGAAACGCAAACCAACCAAAAAGAAAAGCCAGTAAGCCAGGAATCAACATCACCATAATCATGGTAAAGAAGATATTGTCAAATCCGTACCAGTACCATGGTAGCTCTTGCCAGTTCAAAAAGACCATAAAATCCGGGAGTTCGGCGTTGCCATACACGCCTCGATCACCGATTTGGCGCATTAAGTACATGCCCATCGCATAGCCACCCAAGGCGAAAAATGCGGCATGACCTAAACTCAAGATGCCACAAAATCCCCACACCAAATCCAGGGCCACGGCAAGTAATGCGTAGCACAGATACTTTCCTAATAGCGTGACAGTATAGGTCGAAACGTGTAAGGCTGAACCTTCGGGCATGGCAAGATTCAATACTCCGACCGCCAGGCTGATTAAAAGCAAGGTAGTAATGAGAACCGTCCCACCTTTGTCGGCCTGAAGATAGCGCATAGTAAAACTTCTAGCTCTCATCTCTAACCCTCCGCTGCTCGACCTTTTTGGGGGAACAGTCCTCTTGGCTTTCTTTGAATGAACAAAATAATAAAAACCAATACCAATATTTTCGCCAACACGGCACCAGCCCATGGCTCGAGAAATTTGTTAATCACTCCCAACGACATAGCGCCAACCAAAGTACCCCACAAATTTCCAACTCCACCGAACACCACTACCATAAACGAATCGATAATATAGGCTTGTCCCATGTTCGGCCCTACATTGGTCAGTTGGCTTAGGGCCACACCCGCCACACCCGCGATGCCCGACCCCAAACCAAACGTCATGGCGTCTACCCAACCGCTTCGGATCCCCATTGCATTTGCCATGGGTCTATTTTGAGATACAGCCCTCACCTGTAAACCAAGTTTTGTTTTCTTCAACAGGAGAAGTAATAGTGCAAATACTATCAACGCAAAAACGATAATGTACATACGGTTGTAGGTTAGGGAGAGCGCACTGTTTATCTGCATCGCGCCCGACATCCACTCCGGAGTTTCCACCGAACGGTTCAGTGGAGAAAATATGGAGCGCACTGCCTGCTGAAGTACCAAGCTAATGCCGAAGGTCGCCAACAGGGTTTCCAGGGGACGGCCATATAGAAAACGGATTACACCCCTTTCTATCGCTATACCAACCAGACCCGAAATTAAAAAAGCCGCCGGAACGGCGACTACTAGCGAATACTCGATATAGTTTGGCATCATGAGCTGGACTACATATGTGGTATATGCGCCGATCATAATCAATTCGCCGTGGGCCATATTGATAACACCCATTACGCCGAAGGTAATAGCCAACCCTATCGCTGCTAGTAACAAAACGGATCCTAGGCTCAAACCAAAAAATACTTTCTCCATAAAGGCGTATCGCTGTAAGTTTGAATCCATTTTGCTTATTGATTTTTTTAAGGCCGCTACAATCGTTGAATTGCGCTCTTCCCCGCTTAGCGCTTGTTCCGAAAGCAGCAATTTTTCCAATCTTGCCTTCACTTCCGAACTCAGGCTTTCCCCCATTTTTTCAATTGCAGCGAGTCGTGTTTCTGGTTTGCTTTCTGGCCCCGCATCGACAAAAGCCATTGCAATTTGCATTAATTCCCTAATGGTTTCGTTGCGTTCTTTTTCTACAAGGTTGCGCAGGGGCGCAACGCTCTCCGAAGATGAGTCCTCTAGAATTTTCCGTACCGCCGCTTCCCGCTTTGAATTATCGGGGCTGAGCAGATCGAATTTGGCCAACTCAGTCTTGAGTATTTTTCTTATTCGATTATTTATGGAAACCTTTTTAACATCAAAGGAATCCACTTCGCGCACAATCGCATCACTAAAAATGTCCTTTATTTTAGTGACTTCCTCACTTTCCACTCGAAAATATACTTTGTTAGTTTCCTTTAAATAATAGACTTCCCCCTCTAACAAACCCTTGAGAAGCCCCTCTACGATGGGGTGATCTATCTGCGCTATTTTCTCAATCGTTTGCTGCTTTTCATTCAGTCCACCCACACTTAAACTGTCCACCAATTCCGTCAATTCAGCCGTACTGGCATTAACCTGGGGAACCACCAACAAAAAAGTCAGGCTGAGCAAAATCAGTCGAAAAAGATAACGATTTCGTAACATTGTGTAGTCCATTTTTGTAAGGGAGAGGAGACACGACCCCCACTGGCCGTGTCTCACATAGGGCTTATGCTAGAAATTTTGTCCCGAACATTTACCGTTCTTGATATTGAAATTGCCACACTGAATGGGCTTGGTCCAAGAAGCCACTAAAGATTTACTACCGGGCAAGAAATCGGACCAGGCGTCACCAATCACCGTATCAGGCGTTTTCCACACCGTTTCAAACTGGCCATTGTCCTGAATTTCACCAATGAGTACTGGTTTAGATAAGTGATGATTTGGATGCATCACGGCTACGCCACCTGTAAGATTGGGCACTGTGACGCCGACCATTGCATCAACGACGTCATCTGTTTTGGTAGATCCAGCCTTTTCAACTGCCTTGACCCACATTTTAAAACCTATATAGTGGGCTTCCATGGGATCATTGGTAACACGCTTTTTATCTTTAATAAATTTGTGCCAATCTTTTATGAAAGCCTGATTTTCCTTCGTGTCGACACTCATAAAGTAATTCCACGCCGCCAGATGCCCGACTAGTGGCGCTGTATCAATTCCAGAAAGCTCTTCTTCTCCGACAGAGAATGCAACAACTGGAATTTGGTCCGCAGAAACGCCCTGGTTCCCTAGCTCTTTATAGAATGGGACATTGGCGTCACCGTTGATAGTCGAGACCACCGCTGTTTTCTTTCCTTCCGAGCCGAATTTCTTCACTTTGGAGACAATACTTTGCCAGTCAGAATGACCAAAGGGCGTGTAATTGATCATGATGTCTTTGTCTTTAACACCATTTGCCTTTAAGTAGGCCTCCAGAATTTTGTTGGTGGTGCGAGGATACACATAATCTGTCCCCGCTAACACCCAGCGCTCCACACCCAACTCATTTCGCAGATAGTCCACAGCGGGAATCGCTTGCTGGTTGGGAGCGGCACCCGTGTAAAATACATTACGCGAGGACTCTTCGCCTTCATACTGAACAGGGTAGAAAAGGAGGCCGTTCAACTCTTCAACCACAGGCAAAACAGATTTCCGTGATACGGAAGTCCAGCATCCAAAAATAGCGGCAACTTTTTCCTTTTCGATCAGCTCACGTGTTTTTTCGGCGAACAGTGGCCAATTGGAGGCGGGGTCTACTACGACTGGCTCCAACTTCTTTCCGAGCAGACCGCCCTTTTTATTCTGATCTTCAATCAACATCAACATGGTGTCTTTGAGTGTGGTTTCACTAATGGCCATGGTGCCGGAGAGTGAATGAAGAATACCAACCTTGATTGTGTCTTTTGCAGCCATTGCGTATTGGGCAGCAATCAACGCAGTCGCTGCTACGGCTGAAACGACTGTTTTTTTGAAAATTGCGTTCTTGAACATTTTGAATATGCTCCTCTGTAAATTGTAGCCGGAAGTTTTTTTTAAAATTTCACTTCTCTGACCGCTAAAAAAAGGGGCAGGCCCTAGGCCTGCCCGCTAGTTGTTACTTAACGTCGAACTGCTTTGAGTAGCTGACCTGGAACAATGGGTCTTCGTCGACTATATTCTTCCCACTCTCCGCCTGGGCGACACTCACAGACACAGAAACTTCTTCGGTCGCCGCGAAGGACGCAGTGACATGGCTATAGTTGCTTGCATTTTGATTCGCCTTTTCAAATCCAGTCCAGGCACCATAGGTTAAGGTGTATTTATCAACGGAAACCGCAAGTGTTGCATACAACCAGTCATCACCGGTTGCGCCCGCACCAATCTTGTCGTCGACTGACTGATAAGCGGTAAGCTTTACTGGACCATAACCCAAGGACAAAACCGCCTCAGAAAGATCTGAATCAGCGATCTTACCGTCTTCGGGGTAGAGGTAGTGCCAGTAAGAAATGTCATAGCTTAGGCCGCCGGCTTCACCACCAAATCCTAAATACAAATCTGTTTCATGGCCGCCTGTTTCGCTGGAAGTCCACATACCTGTATAGAGACCACCTAGACCATAATTCAGTCCACCGCTGACTACACCACCATTGGGACTCAGATTCTGTCCACGCCACAAATACATATTACTAACAGCGATATTTGTAGTCAGACCATCAGCACCTGCTACTGTCGGCAGCGCAGTACCTGCCGCTAATGCAACAGCCAATGCCACTGAACAACT
>JAOUPJ010000274.1 GCA_029879945.1 Gammaproteobacteria bacterium | reverse complement strand
GCGCGTAGCTTTCCCAATCTTTTATCAGCCGTTCATTGAGTGATTTCGAGCTCAGGGAAAGCTACGCGCGCATCAAAATGGCGGGTGGTGCGATACATATTCGGGCAAACGGTTTCAGGTTATTTGCAGAAGGGGCCTATAAGGAAGACGTGCCCATACAGGGACGAGACCTGCACGCCAATACTGCCTATCGTCTAAAACCCAAGGCACAAGCGGCGGGGGGGCTGGACTATTCCAGTTACCGTGGGTTTTCTTTAGCCATGGAAGGATATGCAGAGCGAGTCTTACACTATACCCAGGATCTACAACCCTTTCGTACCCGGGTTTCATCTATCCTGTCTATTAAGCAATTGTTTTGGAATTATAAGGCTCACATCGGCATCACCTGGCAACACTGGATGCAGGAACAGTTTGATGGGCTAAGAATTGGTCTAGAATATTCCTATATTGATTTTGTGACGTTCGCATTGGATTATGTGGAGTTCGTGGCCGACAAAAAGGGGACCCTGCTCGCTCAGTTTGATCAAAGTGACTATGTGCGGGCCAGTATTCGAATGAGATTTTAGTGAGTAGGACCGCTATGAAAATAAAAAATTTTCTATTTGTAGTAATGATATTTTTCCTGTTGGGAATTGGAGACGCATTTGCGGCCAAGACCGCCCCCGATTTTGATCTCAAAGATCTAAATGGAAAATCCATAAGCCTCAAGAAATACAGTGGAAAAGTGGTGCTGGTTGATTTCTGGGCCTCGTGGTGCGGACCGTGTCGCAAATCCTTTCCATGGATGAACAAGGTTCAAAAAGAGTATGGTAAAAAGGGTTTTGAGGTAGTCGCCATCAATCTTGATACCGAGCGCGAATTAGTGGACGAGTTTCTCACCAAGAACAAGGCACAATTCAAGATAGCATTGGACCCTGAAGGCAAGACAGCAGAACGATACGGAGTGATCGCTATGCCCAGTGCCTATCTAGTGGATGGAAAGGGCAAGATCGTACAAAGCTATCATGGCTTTCTGAAGAAAGATGTGTTAAAGAAAGAGAAGCATATACAAGAACTCTTGAAGTAGGATCTTCTTTATTTACTATCCATGACTGTCGTTTCAAGCAGACAGAATTTTTCAATATCGAAAAAAGATAGCTATTGGTGCGTCAGTTTTCGCGCCATGGCCAGTCCGTGTTTTGTATTTATCGATACAGATAATTTCAAAGAAGCCGAGAAAGCAGCGCATATTGCCTGTGATGAGGCCTTGCGTATTGAAAAAAAATTTAGTCGTTATCGCAATGACAATATCATTCACCGTATCAATACCTCGAATGGCACACAACTTGAAGTTGACCCCGAGACCGCTTTGCTTCTTGATTACGCAGCCTTGTGTTATCGCTTAAGCGAAGGGCAGTTCGATATTACATCAGGCGTGTTACGCGAAGTCTGGAAGTTTGATGGTAGCGATAGACTGGCTAACGCAGATAAGGTAAAGGCGGTTTTAAATCGCGTGGGCTGGAAGAAAGTGCAATGGTCGAGCCCCTTGCTCCGATTAGAGCCAGAAATGGAAATCGACCTGGGTGGTATCGGGAAAGAGTATGCCGTAGATAGAACGGCCGCACTGTTGACACAAGCCGGAATTCACCATGCCTTGGTGAACTTCGGTGGAGATCTAGTGGCGCTCGGCACCATGCGGGATGGGCGTCCCTGGATAGTTGAGATCGAGTCTGTTTCTGTAGCGAACGCTGCGGAAATGCAGCTAACGCGTCTACACATTGAAACAGGGGCCTTGGCCACCAGTGGCGATACCCACAGATTCCTGCTTAAAGATGGAATCAGGTACAGTCATATACTGAGTCCAAAGACAGGTTGGCCTGTTCCCAAGGCACCGCAAAGTGTCACGGTGCTTTCGCAAAACTGTCTGGAGGCGGGCATGTTAGCGACATTTGCCATGCTCGAAGGGGCGAATGCAGAGAACTTTCTGGCTAATCAGGGTGTTAAGCACTGGTGCCAACGTGCATAGATTCAGTATGGATGTTTGGGATTGAGATAATTATCACACTTTTTTCACAGCAGAATCCGATGATATGGTAGATAATGTTTGCCGGGATATGGGACATATACAAATGATAAGAATTACGATTCTCTCAACGCTGTTAATTTTGGCGCTCACCAGTTGTATTGAGTCTAAACAACCGGTGGGTGACGCAGTTCCAAGAGGGTTTGCTCGACCTATCTATGACGGCGACTTGAAGAAGCTTGAGCCCGTAGAACAATACCAGGTCTATAACAAGCTACTTACTACGCTGTATAAAGGCGACACAGTACAGAATTTTTTTGATGTCAAATCAGGGTTCACAAATCCTCAAAGACGTAACAATGGAAATGTAATAGAACAAGTCAGGGATCGTTTGCACAATAACGACGTGAGCAGCGCCGATTACAATAGTTTGTTGTTATCCAAACACAATATCGATATCACCATAGACAAACCCTATACTCAGGCCTACGCCTTGGCGAATCTGCAGGAAATGCCGCTCAGTCGTACCTTCTATCATCATTGGATCGCCTACCAACTCACAAACAATATTCTCTTTTCTCCTGGTCTGGAATTGGATAGCGTATTTCGCGAAGACGCCCATACTATTTACATGCGCCTGGTTCAGGGCATGAATGACGGAAAGAGTATTAGTGATCTGGTCTATGAGCACATGATCAGCCAGGAAAACTGGCGTCGTTTTCGTTCTCCCGAAGACAACACGCGGGAGATGATGGAAATCTATCTGTTGCGATTCAACGACGCCGAAGTGCCTCTGGCTTCCACGGCCTGTAAGAACTGGTATCTGGATGTCAATGATCGATACGCACTGAAGTATGATGGTGCGGAACCCAACACAGCACCTCAAATTGGATTATTGGATGGTGACGGTATTATTAGTTGTGAAGACTTTTACCGAGCCATAGCCAGACACCCCACACTGGTCCGCGCAGTGATGTCTCGCATTATTGACCATTTTTTTTATGGTTACAGCTACGAATTTAAAGGTGCCTTTATCAATTCAGCCATGGCTGCGGGCATAACCCATTTTGACGAGTTGTTTGACGCCATCGTCTTTTCTTATGAGTATCTAACCAAGGTTACGCGAACCCAGTCTTTTGAAGAATCGTTTCTCGGTGGTGCCGGGCGTTTGAATTGGTATTCGCAGCGCGGTTTTTTCCAGGGTAAGACCACCAGCGACCCGGGTGCCAGTGCGCCAAGTTTGACGCAGATGAATCAGCCAGCCATGAGCAATAAGCTGGGGCGTCCTTGGAAGATTCCGTTTGATTCGTTGAGTTTGGCCTTTTATCACAAATCGGTTCGTGATGAGCTGTTAATGGACTATCGCAATGTGGGCGGTAGTATCTATGACCGGGGCTGGGATATTACCCTGGTGGAAAATGCGGAGGTGAACAATCTTTCGCAGAACGATTTTATTCACTACCTGATGTTGTCTACCGTGATGCGCAAAGCCACAGATACAGAGCTGAGCACATTTAGTTCGCTATTTACCAGCGAGGGTATCACGCGCAGGAGGGATCAGGCCTTGGCCGTATTTGACTACGCCTCCCGTCTGGCAGAATTCTATAATATGCGCAAATTTGCGGAGGTGGGTTCAAATGGCTATTAAGCGTAGACAATTCCTCTCCTCTGCCGCAGCCATGGCTGCACTGGGTACGGCATCGCGCTATTTACCAATGGCCGGTGGTTCATTGCTGGGCTCCTCTGCCTTGGCGGCGCCCAACTTTGAAGATCTGGGTGTGAGTTTTAACAACACCCTTACCACGGATTCCATACCCCGATTTATTAATATCTTTCTTTACGGTGGCCCTTCTGAGCTGGCGGGAAATCTTACCAACATCGTGGATATCAATGCCAATTCCCAGAACCCTTATGGTGGGACATTTGATCCGCAGAACGCTAACACCATCGTAACACCGAATTATTTCTGGTCTACCGCCGGTGGCGATATCATGGAAGAGCTGATCGCCTCAGGTGATATGACCATCTACCGCACCATGAACCGCGTGAAGGATCAGAACAAGGCCCATGGGATTTGCGTGCAACAAAATCTGGTAGGAAACCTGGATGTGTATACACCGGGTATGGCAACCACGCTTGCCTGGATCATTGAACAGAATAATCCATTCCGCAATCCTGATAATTCGGTAAAGGACTTGTCCCAAGTGGTGTTCCCATTCGTCACGTTTGAAGGGGAGTCCAAGGCCTTTAATCGTGGTGAGATTGAAGTGCTCCCCACGCTCAAGCCCATTGCACTCAATGCGAATCTATTAAATCCCTATCAACGCCGAAATGCCTCTCAGGCCTTTTTGACCAACGGCAGCCCTATCGATTTGGCCCTGGAATCCATGTCCAAACAAGTCAACGCAGCAGGCCCCTATGGGCTGACTGCGCAGAGCATGGAGCAACGGGCGGTCGCGGCAGATAATATTTCGACTATGCTTTCTGGGGTGACCGTAGACTCCGAAACCTATGGCTACGGCACAGGTAACTTCGGACAGCGTTTGAGTGCCGCAGTGAGCCTAGCCATTGCCAATCCCGAAACGCTGTATATCAGTCTTGGTAGTGGTGGTCTGGGTGGATGGGATGATCACTCCGAAATGATCCGCCGCTATCCTGGCCGGATGAACGAGCTCATGATTGCCGTCGGTGCGGCCGTGAAACATTTGAATGCTGCTTCTTTAGCGGGTGTAAGTCATGCGGACAAGATCGTCATCAATATATTCGGTGAGTTCGGGCGCAATGTGAATCTCAATGAGTCCCTGGGTTGGGATCATGGAAACAATCAGAACCTCTACACCTTCGGTGGCAAGGGTCTAGCCGGACGAGGGCGTAACCTGGGACAG
>JAOUPJ010000273.1 GCA_029879945.1 Gammaproteobacteria bacterium | reverse complement strand
CACTAGGCGGACTGTTCTTTACTGTGACCACTTCTGACGCACTGGTGTTTAACACTTCCAAACCGTGTATATCTTTGAGCTTACTCACCAGAAATTTGATGCCCTGCCCACTATCAAGTGTATCGACTTTATAGGAGTTGGAATTTGAACCTACTATAATCGCACCCCCACTTACCCAGGCCTTTTCACTGGCCCCTTCCGCATCGCCATCCGGGTCACTAAAAACATAACTGGCACTCAGCTGGTGGCCGACATAGGTCTCATTGATGTTACTGGAAGTTGTATTGTTAATGGTAGGAATCCCAATGAGCTGGGGCGGTCTATTTACCACAAGCACCGGTGCGCTATTCAGGCTATCACCTGTGACGCCGTCAAACTGTTTAGGCCATACCTTAACCGAGATCATCTGGGTATTGTCTACAGTAGTAACGGTATAACTTTTGGATTGAGCATTAACGATGGGAGCAGTTCCACGATACCACTGATATTGATGTATATCACTGGGTGGGTCATTGTCTGGATCGGAATAGACAAAGCTAGCGCTTAGTGTTTCACCCACATGAAGCTTGTCTAAGCTAGCCCCAGTTGAAGCCAGTGATACTGAATCGGATTTAATTGCGGGGGCACTATTCTGTACCAACACCCCTACGGAAAACACCTCGGAACCTTTCTGAACACCCGCCGACGCGCCGGGCGTAACACTGAAGGAAATCTGATTTCCACTGTCGGCACTGACTATTTTGTAGGTGTTTGAGTTGGCATTATCCATTATTGGCGTATCGCCACGATACCATTGGATTATGGTTCCTGATTCTGTATTTTCATCCGCATCGTAATATTGGTAGCTAGCGCTAAGCTGGGTTCCAACCACAACACTACCCAAATTGCCACTGTTACTTGCTATCATCAGATTTGTTGCAACGGGTGATGAATTCACTATCGATACCGCCTCATCACTGAAAAACTCGGCCCCTTGTTGACTACCTGTTTTCGCTGCAGGACGAATGGAAACGGTGATGGCCTTATTCAGGTCCAAAATATTCACGGTGTAGGTGTCATTGGTGGCATTCGGGATTAGACTTCCGTCCCGGTACCATTGAAAACGCTGGTTATTTTTGTCTTCACTATCTCCTTCGAGATCGGTGTAAACATAACTTAGACTAAGCGTTTGACCTACTCCCGCTTTGTTTGCGGGTGTATCACTCATTAAGATTTGAATGGAGTGTGCTTTTGGTGCTTCGTTACCTACGACCAGCTCAGGAGATTTGGCAGCATTTCCGACCGTATCACCCGTCGACGCAATGGGTATGACTTGAAAGATTAGAGTCCGATCTTTATCTTCTTCTGTGACGATGTAATTCTGATTGTTAGCATCCTGAATGATTTCTCCATCCCGAAACCATTGGTACCTACTTATCGCCTCCGCGTCACCTTCCTTATCAAAAAATTGATAAGAACCACTAATCGTGTCCCCGAGTGTAGCGACTCCTTTCTCCGGAAGAACAATACGTACATCCAAGGCCTCAGGCACACTATTCGTAGCCTGAATTACTTCTTCAACTCCCTTTCCACAGGCAGACAAAAAGAAAACAAGAACACTGAGAGAAAAGATGCGGTAATACATAAGGCTGCGTGCTCAGTTTTGTTATTTCTGTTATCAAGACTAGCCTGGCCTCAGGCGGCTCCCCTAGACCGCCGTTAAGATACAAAACTGTATAGATTTTGTCTAGTTCTAATCAGAATCTCAAAACATATAGGGATCTTTAGGAACGCTCGTCGTACCCCTTCAATGATTGCCCAATCCCTGGGGGATAATACATAACACTATGTTTATATTTAATTATTTTCAGATTCCCAATGAGGCATAACAAATAAAAGGAGAATTTTATAAAGAACAAGAAATGCCGATGGCTCAGCACCATCGGCAGATTTCTATACTAAAGTGACTAGTTTGGCCCGCTTCGATCTGTGGGTGAGTCCCAAGCGGCAGACCAAACACGGTCGCCGTCTACAAAATGCACATCCCCATTTACGATGGTGCCCCGACTCAGGGAACTGTAGCGTGGATACAAATTGCGAGGGTCATCTTCGATGGTATGTGATTTCAATACGCCTTTTTCCGCTAACTCCAAGCCAGAATTTGTCCGATTCAGTTCGAAAAGAAAGAGTCCATTGTACCCCCACTGGTACCAGGTAGACGGATACACAGGCCCATCATGGTCAATCCAATCATGCACCACTACCGGAAACGCTATTTTGTAGTTTCCCGGATTGGTCTTGCTGGGTAAAAACGAAAATGCCTTATGGTCGAAGGCAAGGGGTGTTTGGGTGCCCCGTTTTCCGATCAATGATTCGGAAATCATTTGTGGATTAGACTTGTCTCTTACGTCAAACAGACTCAACCTCACACCCTGCTCCCACACCAGACCGTTTTCCAATTCCACGTCTTTTCCCACACCCAATACCGTATCGTTATCCACGATGTGTAAATACTGGGAAAATCCAGGCAACTCGAACTCCCCTTCCACATAAGGGTCTGTAGGGTCTTTCAGGTTGATGGCATAAAAGGGGTCAGTTACAAGAAAAGTCACCACATAGGCATAGTCTCCACCAAAACGTACGCTGCGTATGGTCTCACTGGGTTTACCGATTTTCCCCGGACGTGCTTTATTGGGAATTTGCGCAATCACATCCATACCCCTTGTTCCACTCGTACTGTCGCGTAAAACAAACAGACGATGTTCCTGCCCGGTAGGTCGGATGAACTCCGATGTAATGATTCGCAGGTCTCCATTGTGCTCGTTGAGCCGAAAATTATTTCCCCACCAACCGGCCCAACCGGGTACCTTGCCACTGGAAGCATAAACCACACGGTCTTCCTCCATCGCGAATTTGTGTACATGCGTAAAGTATCTGAGAGAGTCCCGGTCGTACTCTCCTGAGGTAACAAAGATGGATTGACTTGAGACATAGACCTCATGGCTCGTTTCTGGGGTACAAGTGGAATTGGTACCGTTAGGATTGTCCAGCGGTATAACCAGAATAGATAACAAATTTGCTGAAAAAAGTGAATTTTCAGTTGGGTCACTCGTTATCAGACAATCATCCAGGCGAACCATTTGTTTGGCTTGTCCGTCTACCCAGGTTTTCGGAAGAATGTTTTCCAACGTCAGGGAATCAATCAACTCCAGACGCTTCTGTTCCTCAGTGCTAGCCAGTTCTTCCACAACCGGCAAACCCACCCACAAAGACTTGGACGCGAGTAGATACAGCTTTCCATTCAATACACGTGTGGCATTGTGATAGCTGTCAATCTTAAAAGACCACAGCAGCTCTGCGGCACTATCACTTTCTACTTTGTAATTCAGAACCACCGTGTTGGGTGACCAATAATAGTATTTTGATGTTTCTTCTCGAGCGGCTGCTACGATCGTGAGCTGGCGATCATTTGATACAGAATCATTTCCGAGATACATTCCATGAATTTGCGTAACACCTTGGGGCAATTTCAGCGTATAGAGTTCTTTTGCCAATGCCGGCTGTGTCTCAAACTGCATAACCCTCACTTCGGGGGGCACGTTATTTTCGGGCGGTGGCGCAATAAGGGCGTCTACGGCGACGTCATTTACTGACAAGATTGAAATAGGCAAGGGATTGGGTTTTGCGATATAGAGACGATTCCCGTCGGTTTTGACCAAATCTGCTTCGTCTACACCCTGCTCAATGAGATTGGTGCCGCTAAACTCCGTTGTGCGGGTGCCATCAACTGCCAGCGTACTGAGTTCCGTATTCTGCGCATCAAATTGTTCTGACAAATTGCTAGGAATATACTTTCTACTCACCGCATTTTTAAGCGCATTCCTGATGGCCAATTCAAATTCCTGGCTAGACCCTGCGGCCTTTAACCGGGCAGGGGTCGGCAAGCCGGCAGAGGGATTATTGTCCTCAGCCTGCTCACTGCAAGATGCAAACAATAAAACAACGAGCACGCCACAAACTAAATATATTCCCAATTCAGCAATTGTTTTTGATCTCATAACCCCTCCCCTTTGTTTGTGGGAAATTTTCCCACTTTCGTACTAGTTTAGCGAATCTTCGCCAAAAGTCAAAAAATGTGAGAACATAAGAACCACTTACCAATCTCTGGGCTATGTGATTGATTTAAATGTTTAATACCTGTTTTTTACCTTATTTCAACCGATCGAGTCCTCTGATTATGGGGGTAATTTTTCTCACTCTCTCCATGAGTCTGTGTGAAATTTCAATGGCAGACTCGGTTAAATTTTCGCTGGGGAGTTATTACTTCGAAGGACGATTTAGTCGCGAAGATCGCAGCAACTTTCTTATACTGCCCTACACAATGAAGTTGGCGCGTAAACAACATTATTGGCTCATCTCAGGTTCGCGTATTAAATTGCACGGTTCGTCAGAGATATTTAATGACAACCCGGAAGGGAGGGATAGACTAACCGAGTCGGGCACAGGAGACGTGATATTCAAAACAGGTCACAACTACCCCTTGCGCGGCCTGATCAGGGAACTTTCACTGGAAGCAGGCGTAAAAATACCGGTTGCAGACAAGGATAAAAAGCTGGGTTCGGGACGAGCCGATGAGGAACTTTCCGTTAAAATACTCTTGGCAAAACCCTGGTTACTAGCGATCAATCGGACAGGCTATAAGGTGCGTGGCGATACAAAAGAACTCGTGTATAAAGACACCTGGAGCAACCAGCTCACACTGATCACCCCACTACCCTACAAGCTCAGCCTTGGACTGGGTGCTTTTATTCAATCACCCACTACGCGCGAAAGCGTTATGCGAAAAGAACTCTCATTGATCCTTTCATACCCTCTTACACAAGCGCAGTCGCTGATGCTCTACACGATGAATGGCTATACACGCTCCAGTGCAGACCGTG
>JAOUPJ010000272.1 GCA_029879945.1 Gammaproteobacteria bacterium | reverse complement strand
GCGGTAAGAATATCGCCTTCTTTGAGACCTGCCTTTTCGGCCGGTGAATCGGGCAGGGTTCCGGTGATCAAAACGCCGGGACCGCCAAAGGAAAAGTCGGGAATAGTTCCTATAGAGACTGTCCGTTCTCCCGGTGCGCCTTGTTGCCCGTCGTCGTTTAGCGACTTGGCTTGTCCCGCAACAGTTAGCGATTCTGTACGATTGGCTAAATAGACCACCGCCTCCCGAAGTACAGTGATAACTTTTTCCAGCCCCTCATAGTCTATTTTGTCCAGAGTGTCGCTGGGGCGATGGAAATCCGAGTGGGCGGTTGCAAAGAATTGCACGCCAGGAATGCCCTTGTCGATAAAGCTCTTCTGATCACTGGAACCAAAATCATCGGCCACAGACTTGATGTTGACTCCTGTTACAAACTGAGCGCCACGGAATATATGCACCCATTCAGACGCGCTCCCGGTTCCAAAGACAGTAATAGGACTTTCGCCCAGCCTACCGACCGTATCCAGATTAATAATGCCTATGGGTTGTAATTTGCTGTTGGAGACAAAATGGTTGGAACCGAGCAGTTTCGACTCCTCCCCTGTGAATGCGGCGAAAATGATGGGGCGTTGAGGTTTCAGTTTTTTAATTGCGTAGCGCGCCATTTCCAACATCACAGAAACACCGCTGGCGTTATCATCGGCTCCATAATGTGTCTTCCCTTCGTCGCCTGAGCGTATGCCAGGACCGTTTTTGCCGAGATGGTCATAGTGGGCGCTGACGATTAGTGGCGCAGCCTCCAGCGAGGGATTGGTACCGGGAACTTTGGCCAGCACATTCCTAAGCGTTACCTCTTGTGCGGGCTGACCAATTTCTACTTCAAACTCCTGAAAGAAACTATCATCCGGTGAGGCGGGGCTCAGACCCATATCTTTAAACTGTCCAGCGATATAGTCGGCCGCCTGATCCAATCCCTTTGTACCGATGCCGCGACCTTCCATCGATTCGGAAGCCAGTGTCTCCAGATCGCGTTTAATCGTGGCAATGGAAAATTCTTCGGGAAACTTGGCGAGTGCCACACGCTTAGGGTAAGACTTGGGGAGTCCATCCTTGGCAAGACTGGCCTGTAAGGGAGAATCCAGGGTGGACCACTGACCTTTGTGCACATTGCTGGGCTCGTCCCCTTCAAAGACCAGGTAACTGTATTTTCGGTAGTGGGGAAGTTTGCGGGTGAGCCCTGTGATGGCTTGGGGATTGTTACTTCCTACCCACAACAAGGTTTGTTGCGGTTTTTCTTTGTTCCGCAAAGCGATTACCATGCTATGCTTGTCCTTCTCAAAACGCTGCCCCGACATGACAAAATCGTTATCAGCGAACGAATAGCCCTCCGCACTCAGATTTTCATTGATCTGTTCTTTGAACTTGTTGTTCCAGCCAAGAAACCATACCGTATTGTTTCGGGGAACGCCGATAATGTCGTCGTCATACATCACCTGCCACTTACCAGACTGGGAATGACGCCAGCTATTGGACATGTCTTTCCAGACCTTGTGCATTTCGGCAGACTCGTTTCGAGACAGCACCACCAAGATCTTGTCTGCCCCAAAACCTTGTGAAAGGGCGGCCGGAGTTTCGGTATAGTCCAGGCGTCTGAACACATCGAATTCAGGATCAACCGCGATGTGTATTGGGGCCTGGGCAACTTGTACACTGTATGACTGGCTGCGTTTGTCCATGTCTACCCAATGGATTTTTGCTTTTTCATTGTTTACTGTGGAAATGGCAACGGGAATATGAAGAGAATAGGTGTTTCCCTTCTGAGTTTGGCGCAGATCAAAGTCCACTTGATATTTATCGCCCACGCTTTGCACGGATTGCGAAGTCAGTTTAAGAAAAGGGGCGCCGGATTCATCCACCCACTGCTTGAAAAATTCCGCCAGGTCTTCTTTGGCTGCTTTACTAAATGCCAGTTCCACGTCTGAAAAATTCGCTTGCTTAAATTTGTGGCTGCCGAACAGATTTTTAGCGCCTTGAATAAAGACTTCATCACCTATCTTCATTCTCAACATGTGAAACAACATGAGTGTTTTGCCATAACCCACGGCCTCGGTGGCGGCACTGTGGCGAGAAATAAATTTCTTCAGTGGAAAGTCTTTGGAACTGCCGACAAAATCGGTGTACTTTTGCAGCGTATCCCTACGATAGAGATCACTTTTTCCACGCTGTTCCTGAATGAGATGATCGGCCAGATAGGCAGTTAGGCCCTCGGCCCAATTGCCTCGACTATAGTCTACAAAAACACCATTCCCCCAATAGTTATGCAATAGCTCATGCGGGTAGGACGAGTGCAGTATAAAAGGGAAGCGGATGACTTGCGGTCCCAGCAGGGTGAAAGAGGGCATGCCGTAACCGGTTTCCCAGAAATTTTCCACCAGTGCAAATTTTTCGTAGGGGTAAGGCCCCAGCAGTTCTTGATACATCTTATGATATTGGAATGTGGTGTCCAGATACTTCTGTGCCAGGTTGTCGTCTTTCTCGCGCAAAAAGGCCATTGCCAGTAAGCCGTCAGACTTTTGGCTGTACTCCACAAACGCCGCGGCAATAATGTAGAAATCGTCTTGAGGATGGGTTTCCTGCCATTGGGAGATGGTCTGCTTTGCCTGGACCTCTTCTTTGACGCGTTTCCCTTGTGAGACGGCCTTCCAACCGGGTTGTGTACTTACACTCACATCGAAGGTCACCATTGTGTCATCCACCACGGGAAACCAGTAGCTACCTGCCGAAAGAAAAGCTCCGTCCTTGCTAATCACGCCAGGTGTATCCTCAAAACTGCGTGCGTATTCTCTGCCTCGAACTTTGGGTGTGGAAATGCGGCCTTTATAGCTCAGTGTAATCGAGTCGCCTTCCTTTAGCTGGATTTCGTAGGTATCGGTGGGAACGGCTTCTTTTCCCTTTGTTCGATGTTTTTTAATGTGTTTGCCTGAAGTCACCAAGGCCAGCTTACGATTTAACTTGAACTTAAATTTCCCGCTTTTGACGACATCTTCGGGTAAGGTGATTTTGTCATTTGCCTCTATTTGTGCTGTTGTGGCATCAATAGAAAGGAATAGCTCATGATGTATCACTTCATTGGCCTGGGCAAAATTGCCAAGCAGCAGTAGTAGAGTCAGCGAGATTAGCAGTCGATTCATTTTTTCATTCATCTATAAATTAGCCGATCTGTGAATTAAGCGTTTTGGCGCAATAAGTTCAATTTCAGCGGTGTGAGCAGTGTAGTCGACGTTGATAACAGGCAATCTTGGTGCCTTGATACCAAGTGGGTCTATCTTCGAGCACCCACTCACGCTTAAACCGTGATTATACGGTCCAGAACACAGCTAAATCTGTTGGGGTTTAGCGGCAGCTACGAATGCCGCACCCTCAATTTTGGCATGCTGCCTTGGTCCTTGCGTCTGCGAATTAGCTTCTGTTCGAATTCCCACCAAAGCGGTTTCAAGTAAATTAGACTAATTCTAGCAAAATCCCCATTTTATTAAAAATTGCCTGAATACCATTAAAGAGCCCGTTTGAGTGTGAACTACTGCTATAAATTGAGACTAAATTTCCTTAATTTCCTAAAGGATGGGGATTGGCGACCGATCTGGAGCACTATAAGCGTTGGGGAATCCGTTCCACACGGCTGCCAGAAACAGGTAAAAATAAATGAATGTAGACGGTATTATCCTGCTATTCCTACTTATCCTTTCTATTGCTGCCCTGTTCCTATGGGCTAATGCCGAGTTTCGCAATAAAGAAAATTATGAAAATCTAATAAAGAGAACCAAGGAGTTGGAGGCTTCACGCAAGGATCTTCGACGAAAAAATGAAGAGATGGATAGCGTATTTAAAAAGACCAAGACCTTAGAGGAGACCGTTCAGCGAGTGGCCAAGGCCATACGCAGTTCCAACGGGCAGGATTTGGAATTGGTCAAGGAAATCCACCAGATCCTTAGCAATGGTGCCCCAAAATCTGTAATGGGCATGAGAAAGCCTGGCGGGGGTTTGGAAAAGCGGGATGAGAACGAAGCCAAGGATATCTTCCGGGGAATACAGAAGGGTTTAGGAAGCGACTAGTTCAAACCCTCACTCCAATTTGCATGTACCTTTCATTCTGACAACCACATCACAGCATCCATTTAATGAGTCTCAAGCTGAGACGCGCCCAGCAGTCAGTCTGTGATGAATATCCGGTCAAATATTAATCAATCGACGATACTATAACTGAGTCTGAAAAAAGGTAAGCGTGCATACAAAGCAGTTTACCGGTTGGAGTATCTCACAATGATTGAAAACTCTTTTACTATTATGATGCTGTTTTTTGGTGCGGTGGCGGCGACGATCGCCTGGGCGAAGGCTGATCACAAATATCGAATCATGCAATTGAGGCTAATCCACTCAGCAAATGAGTTGTCGCAGATGCGCAAAGACATAGCGCGTGGCAACATCGAAAACCCACTGGCGCAACGTTCAGAAGAGTTGGATGACGCTCTGAAGCGAATCGGTAAGGCTCTAGATGGTAGCAAGAAAAATGACACCAATGCCATCAATGCCATACGCACCATTCTTTCAAGCGTGGCGCCTCAGTATGTTATTACTGCAAAGGTTTCCCATTTGGAACAAAGAAGGAGCGTCGAAGAGCGCAATGAGTTTCTGCAGTCTGTAAAAGAGATGCTCTAAACATCACACTGCTTGCAGTAAAAAGAATTGAATGATTAAAGGCCGCGTTAAGCGGCCTGATCTTTTTTCGGTCGTAGTAAATTTCGTAATTCGTGTTCAGGAATTGGGGGCGAATAGTAATAGCCCTGAATTTCATCACACCCTTCCTGGGAGAGGAACGCTACATGCTCATTCGTTTCCGCGCCTTCAGCAATCACCTTTAGCCCCAGACTATGTGCCATAGCAAT
>JAOUPJ010000271.1 GCA_029879945.1 Gammaproteobacteria bacterium | reverse complement strand
GCCGAGTCTATCCCAGTGGAATTGAACCTTGATGCGCCCAAACTCGTCAGTGTGAATTTCTTCCCCCGGTGGACCCACCACGATAGCAGTCTGAACACCTTGTATTCTTGGTTTTTTATGTCTTCGTCTGGGCCTGTACTGAATGAGGGACGGGATGGCAACAAAACTATTGCCATAGTGTCCATGTTCACGATTACTGAACTCTTCTAATATCTGAGGCTGTTTACCGCTATGTTTCACAGAGAGCAATAGATACTCGATATTGAATTCACTACGATCATGTCCTGCCAGATGGAAAAGATAGCCGGGTGTTAGCATTTGATGGTTGCTGGCACCGTTGGCCTGCCGGGCTCTACATTGGTAGGCCTCAAGGCGTATTTGTGCCAGGTGATTTCCGTATTCCGGTTCCTGAAATCCACCCGGATACTCATAGACCTCACAACGTGCAGCTTCGCCCTCATTAGCCGGACCCACAAGTTCCAGAACCGGACGCTTGAAGTCGAAATCGCGGATATGCAAACCACCCACAACAGTTTGACGGGCTATGTTGAATCTGCTCACTGGCGCACTTTGATGACTTTCTTCCCTAAACTCCAGTGCCGACCCGTCTGCCAAAGGATGGTGCACAGTAGCGCTGTCTGAGATAACTAATTTGTGCGAGCTGGCCCGATGCTCAAAATAATAGAAAATTCCCTCCTCTTCCATGAGACGAGAAATGAAATGAAAATCTGTTTCCCCAAATTGCACACAGTAGACTCGCTCTGGATGGGGGTTACTGAGCGTAAACTCGTAAGTATCCGAGGGGATGCTATTGCGTGAAAACACATCCTTGATAATGTTTTCAACGGTTTCATTCTGGTAGATTCGAAAATCTTTACCAAGTGTGAGCGTGTAGAGTTGAGGAACAATGGTTAACGTGTAAAAAGTGAATCGCCCTATGCTTTTTCCTTGCTCCACTCGACTTACTATGCCGTTAAAAAAACGACTACCTCCAAATTCTATGGGAAAAATTTCAAGGCTAGTATGTTGAGAAAGTATCTGTTCCAGATCTAACTGGTCGTTCCTGGAAACAACCTGTACGCGAATCTGAAATAACGTGGAAATTCCTTCGTCTATTTCAAAGCTATAAACTGAAAGGGGTTCAACATTATCGATATGAATAAAAAATCGTGCTTCGTGAGTAGTAAAATGCGTGTGAGAAATGATATCGTCCGGGACTACGCTCATACCGCTTCAATCCTTTTTTGGTATTGTTATAGGCAACGGTGCTGACAAGCGCGTATAGGAAAGCCAGTAAGGCCATCAGCGTATCGTTGCGATTGTTGTACTAGTTATTATGAACTAACGTACCACTGATTTATGGAATGAGTATAACCTAAGGAAGGATTGGAATTCAAATCCTATTTTTGCGAGTTCATTTTCGGTAGCGCCAAGGGAATTTTTTTAAATAATCTCCGCTACTTATTTTTTTCAACCCGATAGGGGATCGATTGAACACATAGGCGTAGGCCTGAACTATTCCCTGAGGGGTAGAGACTTCAACGACCCTGCGTTGGTACGCATTGGGTCTGGGAAATTGTAGTCCGATTTCTTCATACTGATCCAGTCTTTGAAAAAGTATCTTGGGTCGACGGACTAAATAGATATCACCGTGCACCAGGCCAGATTCGTTATCGTCTATGACGAGACCAGGGTAAGTCCCCAGGTCGACGAGGCATCCTTTGACAGTTGCCTTGCCGATATAGCGAGTTGAAATGCGAAACAAGTCCTTATATCTATGTAAGGAGTCACGACGGAGCGTCCCGTAGACAAATAGATGCTTATATACTTTCACGCGTATCCATTGAAACTCCATTTGACACATCCTGATTCGCGGAGTGAGGGTCGGGGATGTGCCTGAGAAACAGATATTGTATTAAGGTGTAAATTCTAGAACGGTTCAGTTCAGAGGTATATAGTTGGTGTCAATCAGATTCGTAGAAGATCGCGCAGTTCCTTCCTGGTCGGTATCCAATTGATTGTTTCCAGCGTTTGCGCTGGCACCTAGAATAGATGGATCGAAAATATCCAGAAGTAATTTATGGTGAGTTGCCTCTACGAGCCCAAACCCTAGCCGGAAAAAGTCTGGTAGCTCAACTTTCATCCCACTCTCTTCATATGCATCTGCTAGAATCCATCAGATATGTTAAAACATCCAGAAATTGACCCGATCGCCATCAGTTTGGGGCCCGTGGACGTACATTGGTACGGAATTATGTACCTGGTCGCCTTTGGCTTGGCCTATTGGTTGGGTAATCTTCGTGCAAACAGGCCGAATTCGGGCTGGAATACCGAACAAGTCGGGGACTTGATCTTCTACGGTGCCATGGGAGTGGTGCTGGGTGGGCGCGTCGGTTACATCCTGTTCTATAATTTTGGTGCATTTTTAGACAATCCATTGCTGCTATTCCAGGTCTGGAAGGGGGGCATGTCCTTCCATGGCGGCTTACTGGGTGTGCTGGTTGCGCTGTGGCTGTTTGGACGCAAACGAGGTAAGACCTTCTTCCAGGTGGGTGATTTCGTCGCGCCGCTGGTCCCCTTGGGGTACTTTGCGGGCCGTATGGGAAATTTTATCAACGGCGAACTCTGGGGACGTGTTACCGATGTGCCCTGGGGTATGTTATTCAGGGATGGCGGACCCGATTCACGTCATCCGTCCATGTTGTATCAGGGTTTTCTTGAAGGACTGGTCCTGTTTTTAATCCTGTGGTTTTTTTCAAACAAACCACGACCGCTTATGGCCACGTCTGCCTTGTTCCTGATTGGCATGGGCACATTTAGAATTATCAATGAATTTTTCAGGCAGCCCGATGCCCACATCGGTTTTATCGCTTTTGAGTGGTTGACCATGGGACAGATTTTGTCGGTGCCCATGGTGATTGGTGGTGCTGCCTTGATGTGGTATGCCTATCAACAGAAATCAGTGCTTGAACCTGTTAAGAAATCGAAGAAATCAAAGAGGAAGTGATGGACCCGTATTTGAATTTGTTGAAACACGTGATGGAAAACGGGGTGCGCAAGGATGACCGCACCGGTACAGGTACGCTCAGTGTGTTTGGGCATCAAAGTCGTTATGATCTAAAAAAAGGTTTTCCCGTTGTTACAACAAAAAAACTTCATTTGCGTTCCATTATTCATGAGCTGCTGTGGTTTTTGAAAGGCGATACCAATATACAATATCTCCACGACAATAAGGTCACCATTTGGGATGAGTGGGCCGATGAGAATGGAGACCTGGGTCCCGTATACGGTGCCCAATGGCGCTCCTGGCCCAGTGCAGATGGACAGGCGGTGGATCAGATTCAACAAGTCATCGAACAGATCAAGACCAACCCCGATTCACGTCGGCTGATCGTATCGGCTTGGAACGTGGGTGAGTTGGAGAAAATGGCTTTGCCACCTTGTCACGCCTTCTTCCAGTTCTATGTCGCCGAAGGACGCCTTTCTTGTCAGCTCTATCAGCGTAGTGCAGACCTGTTTCTGGGTGTGCCCTTTAATATTGCCTCCTATGCCTTGCTTACGCACATGATTGCGCAGGTGACAGGATTAGGCGTGGGTGAGTTTGTTCATACTCTGGGTGATGCCCACATCTATAGTAATCATATGGAGCAGGTGCAAACACAATTGAGTCGTAAGCCTTTGCCTTTACCCAAGCTTGAACTCAACCCGGCAATAGACGATATCTTTGACTTTACCTTTGATGATATCGCATTGGTGGGTTATCAAAGCCATGATGCCATTCGGGCACCCGTCGCGGTCTGATGATGCGTCTCTCACTCATCGCGGCCATAGGCCGAAATCGCGAACTGGGTTTGGACAACAAGCTTCTTTGGCGCTTGAAGGGGGATATGCAGTACTTCAAGCAAACCACACTCGGCAAACCTATCATTGTTGGACGCAAGACCTTTGAGTCCTTTGGCGGCAAGCCCCTGCCCGGTCGTCGAAATATCGTGGTTACCCGAGATGCCAGCTATAAGGCGACGGGTGCCGATGTGGTGGCCAGTTTGGATGAAGCGATTTCTCTCGTGCAGTCATCAGAAGAAGTCATGATCATAGGTGGTGCCAGCATTTATGAGCAGGCCTTGGGACGGGTCCATCGTATGTATCTCACCGAAGTCGACGGCGATTTCGAAGCCGACACCTGGTTTCCTGCCTGGCAGGACAAAGACTGGAAACAGGTTTCGAAAGATTGCCACAGTCGAGATGAAGACAATCAATATGACTACTGTTTTCGCGTCCTTGATCGGGCCTAGTCCTTGGTCCTCCAGGGCGGATTTTTCCGATTTTCACCCGCGTAATAGAGGCATATTTGGTTGCCACTGGGATCGCGCAGCATTGCCTCTCTCCATAACCAGGGTTGGTCTGTGACCTGAGATTCAAACTGAAAGCCTTTTTCGGTCAGTTCGCTAACTTTAGCATCCAGGTTTTTACATTCAAAGTAAATAATCACGTTTGTCTCATGGGTTTTTTCCACTTTATGAATGGAGAAGGTCGCATCACCTTCCAGGCTTTCAAAACGGGCATAGTGCTCGTCCACCACAATGGCCCTAAACCCCATTTTTCGAAAAAACTCAATAGTAACATCGATGTTGAGACAGGGCAGGGTGATTTGATTCAGATCCACGACTCGATCCTTCAATAAGTTCTTCCTATGGCTGATAAGTGTAGCCCAGGTTTAGCTATTAATAGAACAGGCTGTATGTATGCATGTTGGGCAAACAGGAAAAGATTGCCGCCTCGACCAGAAAAATCACTCAATCTTTGTTACGTATATACCGAAATCTGTTTAGTGCCGCCGCGGGTGTCGGCATGTTTAGAAAAAGTCTAATTAGCTCGAGTAATGTTTAATCTGCATGAAACCTGATATATCAAACTTGATTGAATC
>JAOUPJ010000270.1 GCA_029879945.1 Gammaproteobacteria bacterium | reverse complement strand
AAGGGCTTACCCTCTCCAGGTAAATTGCTAAGTTCGCCTTTTGCCAGCGCCTCCTGAATATGAGACTCGGCCAGGCTATCGATCAGCCACATGTTTTATCTCTTGAGTTCCTTGGCGAAGCGATTGGTCGCCGCCACCAGGGCCTTGATTATCCCCGGCTCGGAGGCGGCATGGCCGGCATCGCCGATGATTTGCAGATCGGCTTCGGGCCAGGCCTGATGCAGCTCCCAGGCGCTCTCTATAGGACAAACCATATCATAGCGGCCATGTATGATCACCGTCGGGATATGGCGGATCTTGTCCACATCGCGGATGAGCTGATTTTCTTCCAGAAATGAATTATTTACGAAGTAATGGCACTCGATGCGAGCAAGTGAGACAGCCACGTGCATATCGGCGAAGTGATCAATCACTTCCTTCCTGCCTGCCAGGGTGGCGGTTCGTCCTTCCCACACGGACCAGGCCTGTGCAGCGGCCTCCCGCTCGGCCTTGTCTTCACTGGTGAGACGACGGTAGAAGGCATTGACCAGATCGCCGCGCTCGTCTTCCGCTATGGGGGCGAGATAATCCTGCCACAGATCCGGATAGATTTTGCTGGCCCCTTCCTGATAGAACCAGTGGATTTCTTTGGGTCTGCACAGGAATATTCCTCGCAGGACGAGCGCTGAAGTATGCGCAGGATGCGTCTCGGCATAGGCCAGGGCCAATGTGGAACCCCAGGAACCGCCGAAAACCAACCACTGATCAATGCCCAGCAGCTCGCGAATTTTTTCCATATCGGCGACCAGATTTTGCGTGGTATTGCCTTCCAACTCGGCATGAGGCGTGGAACGACCTGCCCCGCGCTGATCGAACAAGACGATGCGATAACGTTCAGGATCGAAAAGCTGCCGATGATAGGCCTCGCAACCCGAACCCGGTCCACCATGTAAAAACACCGCAGGAATCCCATCCGGATTACCGCACTCTTCGATATACAACTCGTGGGGAGGGTCGACTTTTAGACGATGGGTTTTATAAGGCTGCGATTGGGGATAAGTCATACTGCGCCTTCCTCTGGCTTGATGGTTCTGAGTTGAATCTAACTCAAGTAGCAAGGGGGAGCAAGGTTGCCCGATAGTTTCAAAGCCCGATCTCTATCGAATGTTAAATCCATTTAGTTGACTTTGACTGTATTCTTCGCGGTGTTGGTAGGCTTCAGTCATTTTCTTCAGGCTAGAGACCAGGGCTTTGTGCTCATCTGTGCCTGCTCTGACTTTGTTATTTTTTTCGTATTCGCGCAAAAAGTTCAGGCTTTGCCCAACGGTCTTCGTTGAATCAAAATAGAGCCCCAGCATTCCTATCAGATAACCCGCCTTTATGCTGGACTCTCGTTTGAGATAGGGAAAAATTTCTTTCAATTTCTCTAAGGCGGCCTTGGCGTATTTTTTTGCGTCTTGTGATTTCTTATGCGCCATCAGCAGCTCAGCTTTGGTAAGCATATAATTTACGGATCGAAGCATCCCACTATAATCGCGAGACTTCTCATTCCTTGCTTCCTGCAACTTACCCACTTCATTGCAGCTACATATTGCCAGGGTGTAGGATGCCAGAGCCTGTTTTGCACTACGTTCCTCACCATTGAGGTTTTCTAAAAACGACTCCATCTTTTCCCTGCGCTTCGCCGCGCCTTCCAGCCAGTGCCTCAGGATAGGGGCCTTATCAAAAGGTTCTGGATGTTCTTTTTTAAGATTTGATTCAGAAATGAAATCATCGATATACGCAGACGAAAAAAAACACTTCGGGCAAATCGTGACACGAATCAGGTTGTAGTCACAAAAATCCTTTCCGGGCAGGGCCTTTATGTATTGAGGCACACCGAAAATATTGTTCTGTGCCTCCATGGTCCGTCTTTGCAATGACAAATGGGGAATATGCTCTGCCCCACACATATGACAAGTCACGGGGATAATCAGCAAAGACTTATTCTTGGTTTCCATTAAACTACTTCAGATTGTGACCGGTTACTCAATATTAGTCTAAGAAATCATATGGGGATCAAAATGTTATCGGCTTTTTGACGCCTCTCTTTAATAAATGAATTTTAATTTCGATTCATTTTCATGCGGTGATTCGCCACTGAGAGCTGATTTATAGAGTTAAAAAGAGAGAGCACATCGGCATGAGAGTGTGAAAACTCTAGGCCTTTGCGCCTCGTCGAGGGATTCATCTGTGTTTGTTGACATATTTCCTTGGTTTTTATAGCATCAATCCCTCTACAGGGGGGAGATGAAAATGTCGCAATCGCCAGCTATGCGATCAACCGTATCAACGGTGCAAAAAGAAGAATTGGCAAAGGCCCTTTCCGAGCTACACAAAGAAACACTTGAGCGCCTCAGCGAGGCCGATTATAAACATCTGAAAAAAATAGAATTATGGGGTAGGCTTTGCACCTTTTTTGGTTATGCTACGGCCTGGATCTTACCTAACCCTATTTCTGCCTTTCTCATCAGCATCGGCAATCTGAATCGCTGGGCCAATATGGCTCACCCTATCCTCCATAACGGCTATGACAAGGTTCCGGGTGTGCCGGAACGTTACACCAGCCAAGGATTTGCCAAGGGTCGACGTCGCTTCCTGGATTGGCCGGACTGGTTTCTCGTTGCGGGCTGGCATCAAGAACACAATCGACTGCACCATTACAGACTGGGAGAAGAAGTAGACCCCAGTCAGTTAGAAAAAAATATGCGCTGGCTGCGTGAGTCCATCATTCCCATGTGGATACGCTACACCCTGGTGGCTATTTTTGCCTGCATCTGGAAACCCATCTACTACTCTCAAAGTACTTTGAGAGAACTAAGAACCTTAGATGCAAAAAACCGAAAAGACGAACGCTATAAGGCCATCACATCTAAGAGCCCAAAGTGTTGGAGTCCCTTTCATAGCGAAGGTCAAAACTATTGGTTTAAGTGTTTTCTGCCCTATTTTTCCCTGCGCTTTATTTTGATCCCTGCACTGTTTTTCCCTCTGGGCACTGAGGCTGTGATCAGCGTGGCCATCACCTCTTTGATCGCTGAGTTCATGACAAATCTGCATTCTTTTCTGGTGATCATCCCAAATCACACGGGAGACGATATTCCGCGCTTCGATGATCCGACCACCAGCAAGAGTGAGTTTTATTATCGACAGGTAGTGGGCTCGGTAAACTATCGGACAGGCTCCGACCTAAACGATTTTTTCCACGGCTGGCTGAATTATCAGATTGAACACCACCTCTGGCCAGCGCTTCCATTGAGCCAATATCAGCGACTGCAACCCAAGGTTAAGGCCCTGTGCGAAAGACATGGCATTGAGTATCGACAAGAATCGGTATTCAGGCGATTGAAAAAGGCGGTGGATGTGATGGTCGGTAAAACTTCCATGCCTAAAGAGCTTGAGCAGGTAACAACCAACGCGCTGCCGACAAAATCAAGACCTCTCGCTCAACACAGTTAGAACTTTAACGTGGTGGCCTGAATTTTTTACGGGCCTGTTCCACTTTTTTGTGAATGACACACTCTTTGGAGTGGTCGTTGACGAGCCCCATGGCCTGCATGAAGGCGTAGACGGTAGTGGGACCAACAAATTTCCACCCACGCTTTTTCAGGTCTTTGGAAAGGGCGACAGATTCTTGCGATGTTGAGACCGTCTGTGGCGTAGCGGGTGGGGCAGACTCATAGCGCCAGAAGTAGTGGGCCAGTGAGCCTTCTTCCTTGACCAATTCCTTCGCTCTTGCTGCATTATTGATAGTCGCTTCGATCTTACCGCGATGACGTACTATCCCCTCATCTTTAAGCAAACGATCAATCTCTCTTTTCTTGAACTGCGCGACCTTGTTGAAATCGAAATGATGAAAGGCGTTGCGAAAGTTTTCCCGTTTGGCGAGTATGGTGCGCCAGCTGAGTCCGGATTGAAAACTCTCCAGGCAGATCTTCTCAAATAAACGAAAATCGTCATCAACGGGGTATCCCCATTCCTTATCATGGTAGTCAAAAAACTCGTGAGTGATACCACACCATCCACAACGGGGTTTGCCGTCCGGGCCTTTTACGATAGCGCTCATATTCAGTTCCTAACCCATTAAAAACGCGAGGCGTTCGTCAACCTTAGAAGGTGAGACCTCGAAAATTTCGGAACATACTACATTGTTCTCCACAAATGGATCAGTACCCACATATTTTTCCAAATCTGCATGTGTAATATTGTGTGCCAGAACACATCCACCCGCTTGGGCTTGTAGACTCCCCGCTACGAGAAACCAATTATTGTCAAAACCGTGTTTTAACCACTGATTGTGTCCCTCCATAAACTGCCCTGCCTGCGCCCTATTTGCAGAAAATTTTAAAAAAACAATAAACACGTCCCTTTCCTTTCTTAGCTAAATATAGGTATCGAGCCATTCATGCAACACTTTGACTTCACGTTGTATGAATTTTTCATCCTGATAGGCGTTTGCCAAAACGGCCACACCCTGGCTACGTGCCAATAAGTGCATGGCCAAAGTGCTAGCATCTGCTTTATGGCCCAATTCCCGAAATTGGGTAATCAACCAGTCCCGAAATAGAGTGAACAAACCCGTAGCGTCCCTTTCAGCTCGATGATCCAATTTGGCGAGCTCGCTACACAAGGACCCTACCGGGCAACCGTACTTCTTTATTTTTGTACGATTCATGATGAGTATTTGAATAAAACTTCGAATCCTCTCGGTGGGAGAGTTCGCTTGTTCTTCCCATCGCTGAAGCAACTTCTTTGTATTCTCAACACGGAAAGCAATCACCGCTTGCAAAAGTTCATCTTTTGTTTTGAAGTGATGGTAAAAGTTCCCGCGGGAAATTCCAACTCGTTCAGCAATGTCACTAAATGAAGTATGCTCAAAGCCATGTCTATAGAACAATTGATCGGCAATTTTGATGATACGTTC